>JAXDOO010000109.1:0-6316 GCA_034668865.1 Alphaproteobacteria bacterium | reverse complement strand
CCCGGATGAATTCGCCGCGTATATAGATGTAGCCGACATGCGCGCCCATGGCGCAGCCCGCGATCAGGCAGCCTTCGATCAAGAGATGCGGATCGTGCCGCATGATCTCGCGATCCTTGCAGGTGCCCGGCTCGGACTCGTCGGCATTGACCACGAGATAGCTCGGCCGCCCGTCGGACTGCTTGGGCATGAAGGACCATTTGAGCCCGGTGGGAAATCCCGCGCCGCCGCGGCCGCGCAGGCCTGACGCCTTCATCTCGCTGACGATCCAGTCGCGGCCCTTGTCGAGGATATCCTTGGTGCCGTCCCAGGCGCCGCGCGCACGCGCGCCCTTAAGCTTCCAGTCATGGAGCCCATAGAGATTCTTGAAGATGCGGTCCTTGTCTTCCAGCATCGCTATCGCCTGGTCTTGTCGCCCGCAGGCGCCTTCGCGGCGGCCTTGGCATTAAAGGAAGCAAGCGTGGTCGGCCCGCCGACGGGAGCGGAGAATTGTCGGTCGATCTGCGGCCCGGGCTTCGGCTCGATGCCGGCCGCGAGCTGGTCGAAAATATCTTCCAGGCTATCGGCCGTCAGGTCTTCGTAGAAATCGTAATTGATCTGCACCATCGGCGCATTCACGCAGGCGCCGAGGCATTCGACCTCGACCCAGGAGAATTTGCCGTCCCTGGTGACCTCGAACTGCTCGCCGATGCGCTTATGGCAGACCTTCTTCAAATCTTCCGCGCCGCGCAGCATGCAGGGGGTCGTGCCGCAGAGCTGCACATGATAGCGCCCGACCGGCTCCAGGTTGAACATGGTGTAGAAAGTCGCGACCTCGAGCACACGGATGTGGGCCATGCCGAGCATATCGGCGACGTACTCGATCGCCTTCTGCGGCACCCAGCCACCCGACTGCTCCTGTGCCCGCCACAGCAGCGGGATCACCGCGGAAGCCTGACGGCCCTCCGGATATTTGGTGAGTTGCCCCTTGGCCCATTTGGCATTCTCCGCCGTGAAGGCGAACTCCTTGGGCTGCATCTCGACGGGGGCGAGGCGGCGGACTGACATCAGCGATCCACCTCCCCGAACACGATGTCGAGCGAGCCCAGAATGGCCGACACGTCGGCTAGCATGTGGCCCTTGCAGAGGAAATCCATCGCCTGCAGATGCGCAAAACCGGGAGCCCGAATCTTGCATTTGTAAGGCTTGTTGCTGCCGTCGGAGACGAGATAAACACCGAATTCGCCCTTGGGCGCTTCCACGGCGGCATAAACCTCGCCGGGCGGCACATGGAAGCCCTCGGTGTAGAGCTTGAAATGATGGATCAGCGCTTCCATCGAGCGCTTCATCTCGGCGCGTTTGGGCGGCACGATCTTGTTGTCGAGCACGCTGACCGGCCCCTGCCCTTCCGCCATCCGCAGCTTTTCCAGGCACTGCTTCATGATGCGGACCGACTGGCGCATCTCTTCCATGCGGATGAGCTGACGGTCGTAGTTATCGCCGTTCTTGCCGACCGGAATGTCGAATTCGAGCTCTGAATAGCATTCGTAGGGTTGCGCCTTGCGCAGGTCCCAGGCCGCGCCGGAGCCGCGCACCATCACACCGGAAAATCCCCAGGCCCAGGCGTCCGCCAGCGATACCGTTGCGATGTCGACATTGCGCTGCTTGAAGATGCGATTTTCCATTACGAGATTGTCGAGGTCCTCGCAGACCTTCAGGAATGGATCGCAGAAAGCCCAGATATCGTCGATCAGCTTGGGCGGCAGATCCTGATGCACACCGCCCGGGCGGAAGTAGTTCGCATGCATGCGGCTGCCCGAGGCGCGTTCATAGAACACCATGAGCTTTTCGCGCTCTTCGAAACCCCAAAGCGGCGGCGTCAATGCGCCCACGTCCATTGCTTGCGTTGTGACGTTGAGGAGGTGCGAGAGCAGCCGACCGATCTCGGAATAAAGCACGCGGATCAGTTGTGCGCGCTTCGGCGGACTGATCCTCAGCAACTTCTCGATCGCCAGGCAGAAAGCGTGCTCCTGGTTCATCGGCGCGACATAGTCGAGCCGGTCGAAATACGGCACCGCCTGCATATAGGTTTTGTATTCGATCAGCTTCTCGGTGCCGCGGTGAAGCAAGCCGATATGCGGATCGACGCGTTCGACCACTTCGCCGTCGAGTTCCAGCACGAGACGCAGCACGCCATGCGCGGCCGGATGTTGCGGCCCGAAATTCATCGTAAAGGTGCGCGGTGCGGGAGCGGCCTTGGCCATCATGCACCTTTCGCTAATGCTGCAGCTTTTTCCGCCACCTTGGCATTGAAGCGATCCCAGACAACGATCGCGCGTTCGTGCCGGCCTTCTCCGATCAGGTCGACGCCGTCGTGGGCACGCACACGGAAGCTGGCGCGCCGACCGCGGACGGCCGTGCATTCCGCATCAACCGTGACATTCAGTCCGGCGGGTGTTGCCGCCATATGACTGACGTCGATGTGGGTGCCAAGGCTGCCCTCGCCTACGTCGAGATGCGGCGCCAGCAACTGGATGCAAGTCCACTCCATCAGCCCGACCATGAAGCCGGTGGCGAAGACTGCAGGCATGACCTGAAATTCGGGCGCTTCCCGATAGAGATGCGGGACGGTTTTCTGCGCCGGCACCTGATAGGTGAAGCGATGCGTCAGGCCGGCCTTCAACGTGGCTTTCATGGTGCCACCTTCTTGTCCGGCTCGCCGGCGAGCTTGTTGGTCTGCCCCTTCGCCTTCTCGTCGCCCGGCAACACGTAGTCGGTGCCTTCCCAGGGCGAAAGGAAATCGAAATTGCGGAATTCCTGCGCCAGCCGCACCGGGTCGTAGACCACCCGCTTCTGCGCGTCGTCCCAACGCACTTCGACAAATCCGGTAAGCGGGAAATCCTTGCGCAGCGGATGGCCCTCAAAGCCGTAGTCGGTGAGGATGCGGCGCATATCGGGATGGCCGGTGAAAACCACGCCGTAGAGGTCGTAGGTCTCGCGCTCGAACCAGTCGGCGCCGGGAAACACCGAGATGATCGATGGCACCTCGGTGTTCTCGTCCGCTTCCGCCTTCACCCGGATGCGGTGGTTTTTAGTCGGCGAGAGGAAATGCCACACCACATCGAAACGCTTCTCCCGCGCGGGCCAGTCCACCGCGGTGACGTCGATGATGCAGGTGCAGCGGCAGCGCGCGTCGTCGCGCAAAAAGCTCGCCACCTTCACCATGTCAGCCGCGTTGGCATGCAACGCCAATTCGCCAAAAGCCACGCTATGGCCGGTCACCGCGGGTGCCAGCGCCTGGGTGATGGCCGCGCCTAATGTGTCGAGCGTCTCGTCCATCGTTCTGTTCAGCGCTCGATCGTGCCGGTGCGGCGGATTTTCTTTTGCAGCAGCATGACGCCGTAGAGCAGCGCCTCCGCCGTCGGCGGACATCCGGGCACGTAAATGTCCACCGGGACGATGCGGTCGCAGCCGCGCACCACGGAGTAGGAATAATGATAGTAGCCGCCGCCGTTGGCGCAGCTTCCCATCGAGATCACGTAGCGTGGTTCCGGCATCTGGTCGTAAACGCGGCGCAGCGCCGGCGCCATCTTGTTGGTGAGTGTGCCGGCGACGATCATCAGATCGCTCTGCCGAGGGGAGCCGCGCGGAAAGCAGCCAAACCGTTCCAGATCGTAGCGCGGCATCATCACCTGCATCATCTCAATTGCGCAGCAGGCGAGGCCGAATGTCATCCAATACATGGATCCGGTGCGCGCCCAGGTGATCAATTCGTCGGTTGTGGTGACAACGAAGCCCTTATCGGCAAACTCGTTCTTGAACTCGACAAAATAAGGGTCCTTGCCGTATGCAGCCGCATAGCCTGCCGTCGCAAGGGCGCCCTGCGATGCTTTTGCGAATTGCTGGCGTTCGATGTCCATGCGTCCTACCGCTCGATCGTGCCGGTGCGGCGGATTTTCTTTTGCAGCAACATGACGCCGTAGAGCAGCGCCTCCGCCGTCGGCGGACAGCCGGGCACGTAAATGTCCACCGGCACGATGCGGTCGCAGCCACGCACGACCGAATAGGAATAATGATAGTAGCCGCCGCCGTTGGCGCAGCTTCCCATCGAGATCACGTAGCGCGGCTCCGGCATCTGGTCGTAAACGCGGCGCAGCGCCGGCGCCATCTTGTTGGTCAGCGTACCGGCGACAATCATCACGTCCGACTGGCGGGGCGAAGCGCGCGGCGCGAAGCCGAAGCGCTCGGCGTCATAGCGCGGCATCGACATCTGCATCATCTCAACCGCGCAGCAGGCGAGCCCGAAGGTCATCCACATCAGCGAACCGGTGCGCGCCCAGGTGATGAGATCATCGGCGGCTGCGACGAGAAAGCCCTTGTCGGCGAGTTCGCTATTGAGGCTCACGAAATATGGGTCGTCCGCACCGGCGGGTCTGCCGGTGCGCGGATCCAGAATCCCTTTTGGCGCGGGTGCGACGAGCGCTTCCGATCTCTCGGTCAATCCCATTCGAGGGCTCCCTTCCGCCACTCATAGATAAAACCGATTGTCAGTACCGCAAGGAAAACCATCATCGACCAGAAGCCATAAAGGCCGATTTTTCCGAAAGCGACCGCCCAAGGGAAAAGGAAGCTGACTTCGAGGTCGAAGATGATGAAGAGAATGGCCACGAGATAGAAACGCACGTCAAATTTCATGCGCGCGTCGTCAAACGGATTGAACCCGCATTCGTAAGCGGAAAGCTTGATCGGATCGGGGGCCTTGAAGGCCACGATGAAGGGCGCAATCAGCAGCGCCGCCCCGAGCACAAGCGCGACGCCGATGAAAACCACGAGTGGCAAGTAATCGAGCAACAGCTGGTTCATCGACAACCCTTTTCCGTCCGCAAATCGAAGCCGCGGACCAGAGTCAAAGCCCCACCGGATTTTCCTTGCCCCCAAGGCCTCGGCCGGCCCTTTCCGCTGGAAGTTAGATGCTGGAATCGTTGCGGAATCGGGACGCAGATTAGAATGGATTGAGCCTTAGCTCAGGGCCGCAAAAGTGGCAAGGCAGGCTCAGCCCGGCCCCCTTGCAAAGCAAGCCAGACCAACGCCTTTCGCAGATCTTAAATGCGACGAAAATCGTAAAGCGCGATAATGGGTGCTATGGCAGGTTCTGGCGGGGCGTTTCTATCCTGGGTGGGAAAGGCAAGTAGATGCTCGATCAGACCGCGGCTGCCGGATCCATCGCCGGGCAGGAACATTGGACCACCAGAGACGGCGCGAAGCTCTTTCTATGGGAGAAATGCATCGGCGATCCGGCCAAAGCCAAAGGGATCGTGCTGTTCGTGCACGGCTCGTCGATGGCCTCGCAGCCTACTTTTGATTTGCAGGTGCCGGGCCGGCCGGATTCCTCGGCGATGGAGTGGTTCGCCACGCAGGGCTACGACACCTGGTCAACCGACAGCGAGGGCTACGGCCGTTCCACCAAGAACCGCGACAATAATGCCGATATTTCCCGCGGCGCCGATGATCTGAGAGCGGCGGGCGAATATATTCGCAAACTGCGCGGCGCCAGGCCGCTGCTCATCTATGGCATCTCATCCGGCGCGTTGAAGGCCGCCCTCTTTGCCCAGCGCAATCCGGAGATGGTCGGCCGCCTCGCGCTCGATGCCATGGTCTGGACCGGCGAAGGCAGCCCTACCCTGCAGGAACGGAAGAAGAAGCTGGCGGATTTCCAGTCGAAGAACCGCCGGCCGATCGACAAGGCTTTCGTGCATTCAATCTTCACCCGCGATCATCCCGGGACGGCCGACGAGCGCACGGTCAACGCATTTGCCGACGCCATCCTGGCGCTCGATGATTCCGTGCCGACCGGCACCTATGTGGACATGTGTTCGAAGCTGCCGATCGTCGAGCCGGAAAAGATCACGATGCCGACCATCGTGATGCGCGGCCAATGGGACGGCATCGCAGGTTTTGACGATCTGCTGGAGTTCTTCAAACGGCTGCCCTCGCCCGACAAGCATTTTGCCGTGATGCCGGGCATCTCGCACGCAAGCTTCCAGCAGAAGAATTACATGCTGGTCTACCATATCCTGCTGAGCTTTTTCGCGCAGCCGGAGCCGGTCTATCGCGGTTGATTTTTCTCGAGCCGGCAGATGCAGGCCTCCGCGCAGCGTGACGCGCGTCACCGGGTAACTCGCCGGCTGAAAACCTCCCGAACGGGATGAAGGTCTTTGTCTATGCGGCTATAATTACGTGCAAATCCTTCGGCTGGCGCAGCGCGCTTATTGAGGCGCAGAAAGCAGGCCTTTAAATGCCAGATAGCCTCCATCGAGCAAGAGATCCGCACCGGTCA
>JAXDOO010000108.1:0-19308 GCA_034668865.1 Alphaproteobacteria bacterium | reverse complement strand
TCCTGATCGGGCTGTTGCTTGGCATTAGCGGCACCGACGTGAACTCCGGCTCTGTCCGATACACCTTCGGGATCTCCGAGCTCGTTGACGGCATAGGCTTTGTCGCCCTCGCAATGGGACTGTTTGGCGTGGGTGAGGTTATCGCGAACCTGGAGCACGGCTCGCAGCGGCAGGTCAGCATCGGCACCATCGAGCGCGTGATGCCGACCCGCGAGGACTGCAAGCGCATCATCGGACCAATCCTGCGGGGAACCGCGCTTGGGTCCCTACTTGGCGTCCTTCCGGGAGGTGGCGCGCTGCTTGCCGCTTTCGGCGCCTACACGCTCGAGAAGAGACTGTCGAAAAACCCCAGCGAATTCGGACGCGGCGCCATTGAGGGCGTGGCCGCGCCGGAGGCCGCGAACAATGCCGGCGCGCAGACGTCGTTCATTCCGATGCTGACGCTCGGAATTCCGTCAAATCCGACGATGGCATTGATGGTCGGTGCCATGATCATCCAGGGCATTCAGCCTGGGCCATCCGTCATGGTTGAACAGCCAGCGCTGTTTTGGGGGCTGATCGTCTCAATGTGGATCGGCAACGTTATGTTGCTGATCCTGAACCTGCCGTTGATCAGAATATGGGTGATGATGATCCGCTTTCCGTATCACCTGTTATATCCGACCATCATCTTGTTCTGCGCCATTGGGGTCTTCAGCCTCAACAACACGAACTTTGACGCATACGTGCTCTCGTTTTTCGGCCTGCTGGGATATGTCTTCCGCAAGCTTGATGCTGAACCGGCGCCCCTCCTACTGGCTTTTGTGCTCGGACCAATGATGGAAGAGTTTCTCCGCAGAGCCCTGCTGATCTCGCGCGGGGACCCTCTGGTTCTGGTTTCCCGCCCGGTGAGCGCGGCGATGCTGATCATCGCCGCCGGTCTGGTGGTGATGATGATCACGCCCGCCCTGAGAAGGACGCGCGAAAAGGCGTTCCAGGAAGAGCACTGACGCCATGCGGGCGAAGGTCGCAATCCGTGGCGATGGATCAACTGGGTTTACGCGGATCGCGGAAGCTTCAACCGATCGCTTCTTTTTTTGGCCACAGGGCCATCGCCAAAGGCACTGCCGCAATGACAACCGCGGCGATCCCGGCTGCGGGCAGGCCGTACCATTCGATCAGCGGTCCGGTCGCCAGCGCCGCCGCGACGCTCATGCCGCCCGCGAAGCTGTCATTGATGCCGATCGCACGGCCACGCTGCACCGTCTCAGTCCGATTGGCGATGAGCGCGGTTGCCGCGACATTGGCGGCGGCCCAGCCGAGGCCCACGAGAAAGGTCCCAAGCGTGATCGACAGATAAAAGTCGGTAAAGGTGACGAGAACGGCGCCAATGAGCGCAACCGCCACACCCGGGTACATCACCTTGCCATAGCCGATCCGGTCCGCGAGCTTGCCGAGCGGAATCGTGAAAGCGAACATTCCGGCAGTATGAAAGGTATGCGAGGCGGCAATCGCCCCGATGCCATGCCCGTGGTGGGCCAGCACTAATGAAGTCAGCACCATGACGATCGACATGTTGCCCTGCGCGGCACAGTTCGCGACAATCGCCAGCCGTATCGGGCGTTGGCGCAAAAGCGTGCTGGCCCGAAAAGTTGATGTGTCTTCGGCGGGCGGTCGCGGCGGCGGCACATAGCCCTCATAATAGTGAGAAAGATTTTTCCCGATCTCCTTCGGGTCGGGATGGATGAAGCCGACCAGCGCCATGCCCAGCAAGATCAGCAACGGCAGGAAAAACCAGGGCAGGCTCAGTGGATCCATGCCGACGCGGGGCGCGAAGTGCTCGGCTCCGTAGACCACGAGGGGGCTGATGACCAATCCAACCAGCGAGCCGGTAGCGATATAGCCAAGTGCCTGCGCCCGCATATGCGGCAGAAACATATCGGTCGCGGCGACGCGAAGCTGCTGCGCCCCATACATGCCCATCGCAAAAACCAGCATGCCGACGACAAACAGCGCTGGACTTCGGAACGTCAGCGAAAGGCCGAGGACAACCGAGCCCACGAGCGCGAGGACAAGGCCCAAAAGGATGCCCGGCTTTCGCCCGTAAGTGTCGGTGATCTTTCCGATGGGATAGGAAACGAGAAACCGGCTGAAGCCTATGAGGCTAACCGAAAGCCCGGCCAGGCTCGCGGAGCCGGTAAGGCCGATGACCATCAGCGGACCCAGTCCATAGGCGAATTGCATCCCCGCCCCGGTAAATGACTGCGACAGCGCGAACAGCGCCATATTGCGTTTGATGAGCGCGGGAATCCGGACAACAGCGGGCCGCGCGGAGGCTTGATCGATCAGAAAGGTCATAAATTTTCTTGAAGGCCGCGATTTATGCGCGCTTGCTACCGGGAATCTCGACCATCGTCACGAGAAATCGTCGGAACGGCGGTGAAGTTATGCGGTTATCCGGCCTTCCTCGCCTGCGCCCCGCGATCCAGCGATTCCAAAACTTCTGACGAGTTCTGCACATCCCCGAAATTCGAGTAAAACGCGGTCAGGGACGCGGCATGGAGTTCATCCGAGCGCGCGGCCAGCGCATCGGAGACCATGATGGTCTTTAAATTCAGCATCATGGCGTCTCGCGCGGTGCTTTCGCAGCAGACATTGGTCGCGGTGCCGGCGATCAGCACAGTGTCGATGTTGCGGCCATGCAGATAGTCCAGGATCGGCGAGGAGCCCTGGATGAAAGCACTAAATCGTTTTTTCTCGACCTTGCCGTCGCCCGGCCGGATTTCGAGGGCGTGCCAAAATTCGAAGCCGTCGCCATCCGCTTCCATTTCCTTGTAGCGGCGCTGCTGGCGCTCCGGCGTCACCAGGCACTCGTGGAATGTCGACCAGCTTTGGCGCGTGCCGGCCGTACCGTTCCGGATCCAGACGACATGTCCGCCGCGGCTGCGCAGCGCCGCAGCCAGCTGGTTGACTGTCGGGACGATCGCGCGCGCTGACGCGGTTTCGCCTTGCGCCCCGGGCTTGAGAAAGTAATTTTGCAGATCGATCACCAGCAAGGCGGTACAGTGCGCGTCTAAATGATCGAAAGGATGCGCTTTGCCCGACCGCGCTTTGACTCGGTCGATGACGTCCGGAGAGATCGAAAATTTGTGCATGCGCACCAATTCTTCCAGCTTCGATGTTTCGCCTGAACACTACGCGCAGGGGCTATCGTCGGCTAGTGGCAAGCGGCGAACCGTCGCGGCAATTTTATCGGAGCAATGGATTCGACGCTGTAGAAGGCGACGTCATCTTCAGGTATTTTTCGGGTAAGCCGCCGACATATGCCCCATACAGGAAGGCTGTATTATGGATTTACCAGTGACGCACTCATCGTTTGGCCCCTCGCCACGGCGTCTTTTTTCCTTGCTGGCGTCATTGGCGGCTTGCGCCATCATCCTTCTCTGCGGCGCCGCTTATGCCCAGGATGCCGCGAGCTTCTATAATGGAAAAACCGTGCGGATCATCGTCGGCTTCTCGCCCGGGGGCGGCTACGATCTATACGCAAGACTGCTGGCTCGCCATTTCGGTCGCCATATACCTGGAAACCCGACGGTCATCGTCCAGAACATGCCGGGCTCGGCGAGCCTAAAGTCAGTGCAATATCTGGATGCCGGAGCGCCGGCCGACGGCACGGTGATAACCACCTTCAATCCCGGCCTGATTACCCAGTCGATTACGACGCCCGACAAGGTGCCGGTAAAGTTTCTCAATTATGCCTGGGTCGGCAATATCAGCGAAGATTTTCGTGTCTGCTATACCTGGAACACGACCGGTGTCAAAAACTGGCAGGACTTCCTCGCGAAGGAAAATTTACGGTTCGGCAATACCGGGGTCGGCACTTCAGCGTATATCGACAACCGGATACTGAGCGTACTCCTCGGCGCCAAAATACATCAGGTGCAGGGATATCCCGGAAGCGCAGACAAGCGCCTCGCCATCGAACGGGGCGAACTCGACGGCGACTGCGGTTCCTGGACCAGCGTACCGGATGACTGGATCAAGGATAACAAGATCACCTTGCTCGTTCGCTTTTCTCGCACGCGCCTTCCCGCGATGCCCGCGACAATGGCTTATGCCAGCGATCTTTTGAGTGACGAAAAAAAGAAAGAGACGTTCAATCTGCTCACGGCAGCGGCCTTGATTGGAAGGCCGTTCATCGCGCCCCAGAACGTCCCAGCTGATCGAATCGCGGCTCTGCAGGCTGCTTTTAATGCCACCATGAAGGACCCAGAGTTCCTCGCAGACGCCGAGAAGCAGCGGATGACAGTTACGCCTATGATGGGAGGAGAGGTCGAGGCCGCCATCAAGAGGCTTTATCAAACGCCCCCGGATATCGTGGCCGCCGCCAAGGAAATAACAGGCCAGTAAACTCTTTTGCCGCGTCACCATCAAACTAGGTAGATCCTGCGAGTGTTTAAATCCGCGGAAAGGACGCTGCGTGCGCGCTCGGTTGCTCTCGTTGGCGCATCGGAACGGGCCAAGTGGCCTAGTGACATTTACGCGAGTCTGCGCGACGGCGGTTACGCGGGAGAAGTCTATCCAATCAATCCAAAATATCGCGAGGTTTGGGGAATTCCCTGCTATCCGGATTTTGCGGCCCTGCCCTCGCCCGTCGAACACGCGGCCGTCATCGTGCCGGCACCTCACGTTATTTCCGTTCTCGAGGATGGCGTTCAACGCGGCCTCAAGTCCGCCACCGTCTACGCGGCGGGAGTGGGCGACGGCACTGACCCAGAATCTCTGGAACGCGGCCGCAGGTTGAAAGCGATATGCGCTGCGAATGATTTTGTGGTTGCCGGCCCCAATTGCATGGGCGCCCATTCGTGGCGAGAAAAACTGTTTCTCTATCCCAACAGCAGTATCGCAAAGCTGCCGGCGGGTTCCGTCGCTGTCGCCTTTCAATCGGGAGGCACACTGCAGTTTTGGGTGCAATCTGCGGGCGACCGGGGCGTGAAGTTTTCCTACGCGGTCTCGACCGGCAATGAAATTGATCTCGATCTTGCCGATTATCTCAACTTCTTCGTGGATGACGAAAGTACCAAAATCATTGTTCTGTTCCTTGAGGGAATCCGCAGACCCGAGGCCTTCATGATCGCGACAGCCAAGGCGCTTGCGGCGCGCAAACCGATCATCGCGATCAAGAGCGGAAGGACCGCTCAATCTCGCGAAGCGGCACTGTCGCACACCGGTGCCATCGCCGGTGATTTTGCCGGTTACGAAGCCATGTGCGAGCGCTACGGTATCGTCTCCTGCCGCAATCTGGACGACATGGTTGAAACGGTGTTGGCGTTTCAGGCCGGCAGGCTCCCGAAGGGAAACCGGATCGGTTTTGTCACCACATCCGGCGGCACGGTTGACCTTTTGTGGGACTATGCGGAAAGCGAGAGGTCGGCATTTCCGCCTTTCGCCAAGCGCACGGTCGCGGCGCTCAAGCCGATGATGCAGGACGGTATTCTGCCGACCAATCCGCTAGATGCCGGAATCCCAACCGGGATGCAAAACGCCGCCAAGATGTGCGAGGCCGTGCTCAATGATCCGAATGTCGACATGGTTGCCTGGGCCAGCCAATTGCCTGGTCGCAAGGCGAAGTGGGACGACGTGAAGCCAATCCGGCGCCTGCTGGACGTCACCGACAAGCCGTTCGTGGGCTTCGGCCGCATGTATTATCAAGTGACTCAGGAAGGCCTGAATGCTCAGAAGAGCATTGGCATCCCGTTTTTGCAGGGCCTGGAGCCGACATTGCGCGCCTTGAATTCGCTCGCCTTCTATAGCGAGCGCGCGGGCCGAAAAATCAGGCCAATCCCTGCGCCAAAGAAATCCGATCTGACGCCTCAGACACTGGAAAAAACGCTCACTGCTTATGGGATTACGCTGCCGAGGTCGGGGGTCGCGAAAAACGCGACAGATGCGGCCCGGGTCGCTCGACGGATTGGTTATCCGGTCGCCGTCAAAATTATTTCCCAAGACATTGGGCATAAGACGGAAGCCGGCGGGGTCATTCTCAATCTGAAGAGTGCTGCCGAAGTATCCTCTGCCGTGCGTACGCTTTCCGCGGCAGCGCGACGCTATAAAAAGACCGCTCGCATCAGCGGCTTTTTGCTACAGGAAATGGTGGATGGCGTCGAAAGTATTGTGGGCACGCGCATAGATCCAATGTACGGGCCGCTCCTGCTGGTGGGGTCCGGCGGGATTATGGTGGAGCTCGCCCGCGACATCGCACTTCGCATGCTTCCGGTCGGGGCCCGCGACGTGCGCGCAATGATTGACGAGCTGAAACTAAAAACCTTGCTTGCAGGCTTTCGCGGCCAATCGGCTGGTGACGAAGCTGCTTTGGTGAGGGCGGCAACCGGGTTGTCGCGTTTTTTCCTCGATCACCGCGAAAAGCTCTTGGATGTCGAAATCAACCCACTAATCGTACGCCGCAAGGGCAAGGGAGCGGTCGCGGTGGACGTCCGAGCAGTCTGGCGAGATTCGAGAGCTGCAAAAAAGGACTTCAAGAGTAAGTCCTGAGCACGTGCCGGGCGATGACCATCTTCATCACCTCGGTGGCGCCTTCGGTAATGCGGTAACTGCGTTGCTGCCGCCAGAATTTCTCGATCGGCAGATCGGTGGTCAGCCCGATGCCGCCGTGAATCTGCATGCAGCGGTCGGCCACGCGGAAGGCCATCTCGTCGGCATAAGATTTGCAGACATATCCCTCGACCCTAGCGTCCTCGCCCGCCTCCATCTTGCTCGCAGCCTGATAGACCATGAGGCGCGCCGCGTTCAGTTCCACATAAGAATCGACCAACATGAACTGAATCGCCTGACGATCGGCCAGCGGCTTACCGAAGGTAACGCGCTGCTTGGCATAGCTGGTAGCCATCTCAAGACAGCGTTCGGCGACGCCGAGCGCACGCGCCCCGTGTTTCACGCGTCCAAGACCTATCCATTGCTGACCGAGCTTGAATCCCTCACCTTCCGCCCCGACCCTGTTTGTTGCCGGAACGCGGACATTGTCGAAGACGATTTCGCAGGGCCGATCGCCCATCATCGTTTCGTATCTGGTGGAGATTTTGACACCCGGCGCGTCCATATCAACCAGGAAACACGAGATGCCGCCGCGCGAGCCTTTTGCCCGATCGGTAGCCGCCATGACTTGAGCAAAGTCCGCTTTGTCGGCATGACTGATAAAACGTTTCACCCCATTGATTACGTAAAACTCGCCATCGCGCACCGCGGTCGTGCGCATTGACCCGGGATCCGATCCTGCGTCGGGCTCCGTCTGCGCGAAACAGGCGCGCTTTTCTCCACGAAGCACCGGTAGTAGGTACTTTTCCTTTAGCTCGCCCTGTAATTCATAAAGGATGGCGCGTATGTTGGGGCCGGTGATTGTTTCCCCTCGCGACGGAAGCGCGATTGTGCGACCCAATTCCTCCCACACCACCACGCGAGCCAAAACACCTAACCCCAGCCCGCCATATTCCTTAGGAACCTCCAACCCGCGGATTCCAAGGTTCTCGGCCCGCTTGGTAAATTTATCGCGCCACTCAGGTTTCAACTCATCCCCCACGCAAGTTTCCCGTTCGACCGGAATCAGTTCCGAATCGACAAAGCGGCGAACGGTCTCCTTCAGCATTCGCAACTCTTCCGGCAGATGGAAATCCAAGTCGGTCTCCTTGCTGGTCGCATTTTAGATTGAGGCATTCATAGCTAAATATGGCACATCAGAAAATCAGCCGCGGTCTTTGTATCAGCTTAAGCCGGACAGCTCCGGCGCGCCAAGAGCGGAGCGACAGAGACCGGATAGACGGCATTTGAATTCCCTTGGCGGGGCGGCAAGATTGCGCTGCCGCTTTATGCGTATTTAAATACGAGAATCGGCAATCGTTTGTTGGGGATTGGGGCAGTATGAGTCCAAGTGACCTTTACGATGTCATCGTGATCGGTGGCGGCAGCGCAGCCTTCGAGGCAGCTATTTCGGCAAAGACCGCGGGTGCCGAGCGCGTGGTAATGCTTGAGAAGGCCCCGGAGGCCGAATTCGGCGGCAATGCCCGTTTCTCCCATACCGGTTTTCGTTTTGTGCATGCGGGCGCCGAAGAAGTTCGGGAATTCGTACCCGATCTCGACGAGGAAACCTATCGGCGGATGCATGTCCCACCCTATACGCGCGAGAACTTCCTGGCGGATTTGAATCGCGTGACGCAGAACCGGATCGATGCCGTTCTCGCCGACGCCTTTGTCGGACAATCCAATGCGGCGGTTCATTGGATGAAGGACATCGGCATCAAGTGGGAGATGGAGAAAACGATCAAGGTCGGAGACAAACTGTATTTCGAGCCTGGCATCAACATCCACCCCATCGGCGGCGGGCTGGGGCTTCTGCTCACGTTGCGGGAGATCGCACTGAAACACGGCATTGAGATTCGTTACGATTCCAAAGTGCGCGCGGTACACGGCAACGAGCGGCAGGTTGAAGGGGTGCGCGTCTCCGGTCCCTCCGGAGAATACGATCTCGGCGGCCGTGCGATCATCTGCTGCAGCGGAGGCTTTCAGGCCAATGCCGAGATGCGGGCGCGTTACCTTGGTCCCAATTCCGATCTCCTGCGGGTGCGCGGCAGCAAGCACAATACCGGCGAGGTGTTGCAGGCCATGCTGGCGATCGGGGCGAAGGCTGCCGGCCATTGGCAGGGCGCGCATATGACGCCTATCGACAGCGCGGCCCCACCCGTGGAGACCCCTCTGCTGGAAGGCGGGAAGGGAAATTCCATGAACCGCTACGATTATCCCTACGGCATTACGGTCAATTCACTGGGTTTGCGGTTCTATGACGAAGGCGAGGCCAAGCACTCATATACCTATGCCAAGACCGGTCGCGCTGTCCTCGCCCAACCGGGCGGAGCTGCTTTCCAGATTTACGATCAGACCGGCGTCGAATTGTTCCGGCGCGGCCCTAATTATAAGGCAACGATGTTCGAGGCGCCGACCATCGCCGAGCTCGCGCAGAAGATTGGCATCGAGCCCGCCGTGCTGGTGCATACCGTGGAAGAATTCAATGCGGCGTGCCGCACCGATTTGCCGCTCGATCCGCGTGTGCTCGACGGCAAATGCACCGTCGGTATCTCGCCGCCCAAGTCGAATTGGGCCGAGCCGATCCGGCGCGCACCCTTCCGGGCTTATCCGATCACTGCCGGTGTTACCTTCACATTCGGGGGCTTGCAGGTGGATACCAAGGCTCAGGTGATCAACACGGGGCACCGGCCGATTCACGGGCTCTTCGCTTCCGGCGACGTGGTCGGCCTGTTCTTCCACAACTATCCGTCCTGCACCGGCCAGACGCGCAACGTCGTGTTCAGCTATCTGGCCGGCCGCAGTGCCGCCGCCCTGCAGAACTGACTGGGCTTATGACGTCGCGCCCGATTACCTCGACGGGGAAACCGAGCACGGTCGAACGCCTGGCCGATTGGGCCCTATCCATTCACGCTTTGGACATCCCGCGCGCTGCAATTGAGCAGGCAAAGCTGTTGCTGCTCGACACCATAGGCTGCGGACTCGCAGCTTCGGAGCAACATGCCGCCCGCAATGTTCTTGCAGCTGTGGCAAATGCCGGCGGGACTCCGCAGTGCAGCGTGATCGGCGGCGCTACCAAGACCAGCCTCGCCAATGCGGTGCTGGCGAACGGCGTGCTGATCCGTGTGCTCGACTTCAATGACTATGTAATCGAGGCCGACGGGTCCATCGGCGGGCACCCAAGCGACAATATCCCGGTCGCCTTGGCGGCCGGCGAATTCGATAACCGGAGCGGCCGCGATGTGCTTGCGGCCATCGTTATCGGTTACGAACTCTACGGCCGCTGCAAGGGCTTCCTGGAGCGGCGTTCCGCGTGGGACGGGTCGTCGATATCCGGTATCATCGCTCCGGTGATGGCGGGATGGCTAATGCAGCTTGACCGCGAGGCCCTGTCGCATGCAATCGCACTCAGCGTTGCCCGCACGGCTACCTCGGCTGCCGTCCGATGGGGCGAGATGTCGGCGGCAAAGTCGCTCGCCAACGCTTTGGTCGCCCAGAATGGAGTGCAGGCAGCACTGCTCGCCCGCCACGGCGTGACCGGGCCGAAGGCAGTCTTCGATCATCCACGTGGGATGCAGACAGTATTTCCCAAGCTTGACGCTGCAGCGTTGACGATGCCGCTGCAAGCGGACAGCTATGTGATGAGGTCTAACGTCAAGACCTATCCTTGCGTGGCTACCGCGCAAGCTGCGGTCAGCGCGGCACTCGAGCTGCATAAGCTGATCGGCGGCGATGCTGCCCGGCTCAGCAACATCCGCGTCGTCATGGCCGATATCCCGACCGTGCGCGCGCACCAGGACGATCGCGACCGCGCCGATCCGAAGTCCCACGAGGCGGCGGATCACAGCTTTCCTTTCTTGATCGCAGCGGCCCTAGTGGATGGGACGTTTGGCCTCGCTCAATTCGAGGATGAGCGCTGGAACAATGCTGACGTGCGCACCGTGATGAACCGCATCGAGATGACAACCGACGCTGCACTGGCGCAGCGAGCGCCCGGCTCCTATCCGTGCTTGCTTGAGGCCATGGCAAAGGACGGGCGCAGCTATCGTGCCGAGGTGCTCTATCCGCCCGGCTTCTCACGCCACGCACTGGAACGGAAAGCAGTGGTCGCTAAGTTCCACGCGCTCACGGAAAACCGTGTGCCGCGAGCGGCGCGCGACCGGATCATCGACGCCGTCATGGCGCTGAACGAGAGTCCTTCGCTCGCGGCGCTGCTGACCGCACTCGCAACGGCGGCCTAGGCCGCTAAGCTTGCACCCCTTCCCGTTCCAGTTAATATCCGGCCAACAATACAATGAGGGAGGATGCACTTGAGAATAACGCTCAAGGCCGCTGTCGCGGCGGCTCCGATACTGGCGGCATTTTGGGCGCCTGTGGCCGCAAACCCGGTTGAAGAGTTTTACCGCGGAAAGCAAGTCCGGTTTATCATTTCGTCCGCCACGGGCGGCGATTACGACCAATGGTCCCGCCTGATCGCCCGGTATCTGGGCAAGTACATCCCGGGCAACCCGGCCATCGTTCCACAGAATATGCCCGGCGGTGGGCAGATCATTGCCACGAATCACCTGTTCAACGCGGCGGCGCAGGACGGCAGCGTGATCGGCATGATCGGCCGCAATCTTCCGAACGATGCTCTGATCAAAAAAGAAGGCGTGCGTTTTGACCCGATCAAGTTCAATTGGCTGGGCAGCCCGGAACTGACCAACCGTGTATGCGCTGCGATCGAAGGCGCGTCAGTGCAAAAAGCGCAGGATTTGTTTCAACACGAATTGCTGGTGGGCGGCGCCGGAGCGGGCACCGCGGTCAGCAACACGCCTACGCTGTTGTCACGCCTACTGGGAATGAAGTTTAAGTAGGTCGAGGGCTATGGCAACTCCCAGGCGATCCTGCTGGCGATGGAACGTGGCGAGGTGCAAGGAATCTGTCAGTCGCTCAGCTCGCTTCGGGGCAGTCGTCCTGACTGGTTCGAATCCGGCAGGCTGAAAGTCCTGTTCAACACCGAACGTCAGCCGGTGGCTGATCTGAATGCGCCCTCCGTGTTCGAATTCGTCAAATCGGAGGAACACCGAAAGATACTCGCCCTCTATACCTCGAGCGTTGAATTCGGCCGGCCGATCGTGGCGCCTCCGAACGTGCCGAAAGAGCGGGTGGAAGCATTGCGCAAAGCCCTTGCCGACACGCTCAAGGATGCGGAATTGCTCGACGAAGCTAAAAAGCAAGGGATGGAAATGACCTATGTATCGGGTCAAGAAATCGAAAAGCTCATCGCCGATCTGATGAGCACGCCGGCGGAGATAGTGGAGAAGATGCGCGAGATGACGAAATGAAAGCCACGCGCATCCTGTTCCTAAACCAGGCGCCGAAGAATCAGGCCTATGACGTGGCCACGATCGAGGCCCAACTCAACGGCTACGCGTCGCCCGGCACCAAAGTGGAGATTGGCTTCCCCGACGATTATGAGGGATCCCAGCTATTCGACACGATCGGCAAGCAAAGCGCGCTGAACGGCCTGCATCACATGATGGAGGCCCCAAGCATTATTCGGAAAATTTTCTGGGCGGCGCAGAACGGCTATAACGCGGTGATCTCCAGCAACACCTTCGACCCCGGCGTCGACGGCGGTCGGCTGGCCGTGGACATCCCCGTGATCGGCCTGTTGCGAACCTCAATGCACGCCGCGCTGACGCTTGCCGACAAGGTGGGCATCACTGTGCCGCTGCCGCCGCATGTTCCTTATACTTGGCGCATCCTGCGCACCTACGGCCTCGATCGCTTCGTCTCGGATATCAAGCCGATTGGCGTCTACGGCAAGGACATAAAAGAGCGCAAGGACGAGATCTTCGGCATCACCGAACGGCTCATCCGGTCGTTGGTCGATGATACCGGGGCGGAGATCATTCTGCCGCTCGGAGGCGCGCTCATTCCTTACGTTGTCGATCCCGATGATCTCGCCAAAGCCACCGGCGTGCAAGTGCTCAACACCAAGGCGATCGGCATCCGCTTCGCCGAGATGTGCGTGGCCTTTGGCATGACGCAGAGCGCCATCACTTATCCCCGGCCGAAGCTCGATTATTCCGATTTCGTAAAGCGGGTCTGACGAAGGCCGTGCCGGAATTCACTTCGCCTGCCGCCTGTGCCGCCATCCGCTTCAGCGCCGCGCGAAGTCGCCGAAGCCCGGCTTGAAGCTCTTCTCCTCGATGAATTGCTTCATCGCCTTGTCACGGCCCTTTTCCGGATCACGGAATTTGAGGGCGTCGCTCTTTGCCTCCAGATAATCGGCGGCCTGGTCGACGTTCATGTCCCGCACCGCGCGAATCGCTTCCTTGGTATAGCGCAGCGCATGCGGGCTCTTCTTCATCAGTGAGCGTGCAAGCTCCATCGTTTCATGCCGTAACTTTTCCAGCGGCACCGATTTGTTGGCGAATTTCAATTCGGCAGCTTTTTTGCCGTCAAAAGTCTCTCCCGTGGTCGCGTACCACATGGCATCGCGATACCCGAGCACGCGCACCACGTTCCAGGCGACGACGCCGCCTGGGATGATGCCCCAGTTCACTTCCGAGAGGCCAAATGTCGCCTCGTCGGCCGCGATCACAAAATCGCAGGCGCAGACGGCGGTAAAGGCACCGCCGAAGCAAAAGCCGTTCACCATCGCGATGGTCGGCTTCGGATATTTCGATAGTTTTTCCCAGCGCCAGCCGTGCGAGTCGCGCCGCGCGCGGGCACGCGCTTTCGGATTGTCTTCATTCGCGCGGAAGTAAAGCTTTAAGTCTTGGCCGGCACAGAAAGCCTTGCCGGCCCCGGTGATCACGATCACTTTTGTCTCGTCATCCTCTGCAAGCTCTTCGAGTGCCAGATACATTTCGCGATGTAACTGCGGACTCATTGCGTTGCGCTGTTCCGGGCGGTTTAAGATAAGAAAAGTGACCCCCTCCTCGCGCTCAATTTTGACGGTCTCGAGATTTTTGAGGGATTCGATAACGTCCGGCATTGCGCTTCCTCTCCGTGCTGGGTGTTTAATGATGATTTACCCGAGCCCGCTGCAGGTGTCGACCTTTGACGCGGCCGCGCGGCCGATTGCTACCTTAAAGGCCGACAAAATCCATCATCGGCCGCTCCTCTCCTGGCTTCGGTTTCTGGTAAAGCCAGCCCTCCATCCGTGAAACGGCGCCCTCTTTGGCAAGCGTCGCCTCATATTCCTGCCGGATATATGGATCCTCTTCGTCATACGGGATGGCGGAGCCACCGTCTCTTATATCGATTGCGCCCAAATCTTTCTGCTTCTCGCCCGGCCGGCCGGGCTTGCGTGAGCGTGAGTTATTAGCGCCGAACCAAGCCGTCAGTCTCAGAGCTTCCTTGCTCGTGCCGAAATGCTGGTGAAACCAGTCCCCGCTCATTGGCGCGGCACTGACCATACCAACCGGCTCATAGTCGACGCGGAAGACTTGGTCAGCCTTGCCGTCCCGCCACGGGGTGGGCCCAATCTCCGAAGGCCAGGTATAGGTATAACCCTTTCCCTTGACGCAAATGAGCACGGCGGCAGACGCATGCTTATGCGCTTTCGAATACCGTCCTGTCTCGTGCTGCCCGATCCACATGTAGAAACGGTTGCCCGCCATATGCGGCTCGATGCGGCGATATCCCGGCGAACGCCGGTTATCGAGTGGCAGTTCGCATTTGACGATGTCAGGAACGATGTTGGTGCGGCGCATCGCCAGGCCGCGCACCGGATCGGGCGCAAGATCATCCTTGGGTTTAAAGTAATCCTGACTGCCATCGAAGCGGTCCGAGAACACGTAGCTGTTGTTGAAAAGAAAATCGTTGTTGTCATAGAGATTCATCGCCGGTGGCGCGGTCGTGCCGCCGAGCAGAAGCGCCGGTGAGGAGGAGGCGTTCACAATGCGGTGGTAGGTGTTCAGCGGAATCGCAAAGAGCGATCCTTGTTGCCATTCGAACACGTGCTTCTTTCCACCCTCCTGCCAGACCTCCGTGCTCCCGCGCCCCTCGACGACCAAATACTGCTCTTCATACAGATGCTTCTCGACATTCAGCGCCCCGGCGCCGGGCACTTCGACCACATAAGAGCCCCAGAGGCCCTCGGTGCCCCAGAGCTGGATGAATGATCCCTTTCCGCCCATTCGCTTCCATGGCTTCAGCGGAAGATCCTGCACCTTGCTGACGCCGACCGCACGGACGATCGGTATCTCCTGCTCCTCCATAAATTTGTCGTAGGGCGTGGTGACGCGCTTGAACGTACCAAGGCCTGCCTTCTGATTGCCGCTCGGCTCATGCCAGTGATCTGGGCTGGTGGTGTCATGCATCGTTCACTTCCTATGTGGTGCAGCCCTCAGCCTGGGGACCTGTCGGCCACGAGAGCCTTATAGCGCTTGATGACGGGTTCTGGGGTCTTCGCCAGTTGGGCTACTAATTCTGCGATGGTTTTTCCGTCTTTTGGCGTGAATTCCAGTTTTTGTTTGATCATTTCTGCCTGAAACTCCGGATCGTTCATGGTGTCCTGGAAGGCCTTTTGCATGATCGCAACGCGATCTGCCGGTACGCCGGGCGGCAGCGCGAAAGGATAGCCGATCATCAGAGGAGCCTCGACGAATTCGATCATCGCGAGCTGTTCTGCGGTCTTAGCGAGTTCGCGCGCCGTTGGCACGTCTGCCAAAGCCGGATGCCTGCCCGTGCGCCCGAACTGAATCATCGGGCGTGCGATGTTCCTCTCAAGCCAATACGCCTTTCGCGCAAGCAAGGTCTGATAACCAATGGTGTGTCCGTCTACTTCGCCGTTTTCGAACGCGATGTCGAGATTATCTCCGGTATAGCCATGGATGATCTTCAAATTCAGCCCGAGCGCTTCGTTGATCACCTCGATTGGCGATGCGCCAATATTTCCCACGTTCAGAGGCGGGTTAGCTTTTCGCATCGCCTCGACATCTGTTTGAGGAAGCTTGGCCCGAATGACAAAAAGATAAGCGTTATCCGTATAGCTCGCGGTGGTGCCGAGCCAATTGAACTCCTCGGATTTATACTTTGCCTGTTCAGTGCCGAGGATGGGCAGCAGAACGGTATAGCGGTTGAACAAACCGAACACCGTTCCGTCCTTATCGGCGATGTTGTACAAATGATTTGTAGCCGCGATACCGTTACCCGCCGGCATGTTTACGACAATAATATTGGGATTTCCGGGTATATGCTTTGGCATATGCCGCGCAAGAGTCCGCGCATTCAGATTGTACCCGCCTGTTGGGGACCCGCCGACCACAAGCTTTATGCTTTTACCGCGGTAGAAGTCCTCCTGGCCAAAACTCGGTGAGAGCAACAGCCAGGAGGTAAGCACCGCGAGTGACAGCGTTCGCAACATACTCCTCAGCATCGATTTCCTCCTCATGCTGCCATGAACGGCTTCCGCGGGCAGTCATTTTTCTTACGTTTTTGAAAGGCTATTTGCGGCTCGCAAATTGTCAATCGACTTGGTCACATTTGCGCATTGGCAGCACCTTCTCTTCATCAATCTTGCTTCAACTGACCATTTCAGTCCAGACGCATGGGGACTGGCGGCGCCATTTCATTTCTGTTTTAATTATTAGCGAGTGAGGGCGTCGACGAAGAAAGATCCTCACCAGCTGCCGTAAGAGCGCGGCGGGAGGATCTCATGCTCAGGATCATGTCTGCCGCATCTGCGAGTCTTGCCGCCGTTTTGCTCACGGGCTGGCTTGTCATACCGGCGGCCGCGCAAGGCCAATTGCCTGCAGAGCTCGCCGACGACCCCGTCGCCAAGGCGCTGGGGCCCGCCGTCATCAATGCGGCGCTGAAAGAGGGCGCCGTCAATCTTTACTCGGGGACGACCACTCGCGACTTCCTGCAGAAGGGCGGCCAGGAAAAATTCGAAAAGCGGTTCGGCATCAAGATCAAGCCGCTGACCACCGAGCTGCGCAAGCTGGTCGATCGCATCCGCACCGAGATCTCAGTCGGCAGGGTGGTGGTCGACATCTTCGAGGGCAACGACCAGTACATGCTGGAGCTGCACAGGCTCAACGCCCTCGCCAAATGGAAGCCGCCGGCGCCTGAGCTTGACCGCATCAGCCGGGAAGCCTTCGTCGTCGAGCCGGCGGGCTACTGGTGGCCGACGCATGTCAGCGCGCAGGGACTGGTGGTCAACCCCAACCTGGTCGACCCCAAGGAGATCAACTCCTACTGGGACGTCATCAACCCGAAGTTCAAGGGCAAGGTGGCGATCCGCGACCCCCGCTCCTCCGGCGGCGGCGCCTGGCACATGCTCGGCATCCAGAACACGCCCGGGCTGGGCGCCGACTACATCGTGAAGTTCAAATCGACCGTCGAGCCGTTCATCCTGTCGGGCGGCTCCAACGTTGTCCGCGACGCCGTGGTCCGCGGCCAGTTCGCCATCGGCTTCTCCGGCCGCGGCGACTTCTTCGAGAATTTGCCGAAGGGCGCGCCATTGGCATGGGTCGTTCCGAAGGAAGGGCTGGCCTGGACCCCATCCTCGATTGCGCTGATCAACGGCGCGCCGAATCCGAACGCCGCCAAGGTGTTCATCACCTGGCTCTACGAGGTGGAGCAGATGCAGCTCTGGAGCGATCAGGGCCGGCCGATACCTCACCCCGCCATCACGGCGCGGATTCCGGAGATGAACCTCGCCGGGGTTCAACTGATGCCGCGCATCCCCGACGAACAGCTCGATCAGCCCAACTTCTTCTTTAAAGAGATGGAGAAGGTGTTCGGCATCCGCTGACGCCGAGGAACAGCTCGTGCCAGACATCGCGCTCGACAACCTCTCCAAGAAGTTCGGAGCGTTGGTGGCCGTTAACGGCGTGACGCTCACGGCGGCGGACGGCGAACTGTTGACGCTGCTGGGTCCCTCTGGCTGCGGCAAGACCACGACGTTGCGTATGATCGCCGGACTCGAGGAGCCGAACGGCGGCAGCATCCGCATCGGCGAGCGCACGGTTTACGACCGGGAGCGCGGCATCGACGTGCCGGCCGAAATGCGCGGCCTCGGAATGGTCTTCCAGTCCTACGCGATCTGGCCCCACATGACGGTGGCGGAGAACATCGCCTATCCCTTGCGCATGCGGCACGTAAGGCGCGCGCAACAACGGGAGCTGGTCGAAAAGGTGCTCGATCTGGTCGGGCTCGGCGGGCTTGGCGATAAGCCATCGCCTTTGCTGTCGGGCGGCCAGCAGCAGCGCGTCGCGCTGGCGCGGGCGCTGGTGTTCGAGCCGGCGCTACTGTTGCTTGACGAGCCTTTGTCCAATCTCGACGCCAAATTGCGCGAGCAAATGCGCTTCGAGCTGAGGATCATGCAGCAGCGCATCGGACTCACCGCGGTCTACGTGACGCACGATCAGGAGGAGGCGCTGACTTTGTCGGACCGCCTGGTGGTGATGAACCACGGCGAGATCGAGCAAATCGGCACGCCGACAGAAGTTTACGAGCATCCGACGACCCGTTTCGTCGCCCAGTTCATCGGCAAGGGCAACATGATCGACGTCGCAAGTGGCGTCGACTGGCAGGCGTCCGGCGCAAAGCTGCTGCTGCCGTCGGGGGGCGGCATGATCGAATTCCATCTCCCTGCCGGCTCGATCCGCACCGAGCCCGCGCGCAAGGGAGCGGCAACAACGAACGGCAAGGCGGCACCGGTGGCCACGTTGTTCGTGCGTCCCGAAAAAATCTCGATCGGAAGCGATGCCAGATCCGGGACGCGATCGGCGCAAGCCGTGCAGTTGCCGGGCCGCGTGCTCGGGCGCGCCTATGTCGGCAATCGGGCGGAATATCTGGTGATGATCAATGAGGCCACGTCGCTGAAGGTCGAATCGTCGACCGACGTGACGGTCGGCGCGGGCTCGGAGGTGGTGCTGTCGATCGCGCCGGAGGATATGGTCCTGTACCGGCCGGGTCCGCAATGAGCGTCCTGTCCGGAGTAGCAGAGACACCGGGCGGACGGGGCGCTGGCGGCGTCGGGGTACTGCGAACACCCTTGGTGGCGCGGCTCGGTATCAAGCCGGTGGTGTTCTATGCCCTGCTCGCGCTCCTTCTCGCCGTGCTCGTGCTCTACCCGTTCGCGGTTCTGTTCACCTCCAGCTTCTTCACCGGTCAGCCGGGCCGGCTCGGCAGTTTCACGCTCGCGAATTACGCGGTCTGGCTCGGCTCCTGGGATTTGCTACCGATCCTCTTCAACAGCGTGGTCTATTCCGCCTCGCGGCTGACGATCGGGCTGTTCTTCGCCCTGTTGTTCGCCTGGGCGGTGGCGCGCACCAACGTGCCCTATGCCGGCCTGATGACCTGGATGATACCGATACCGTTCTTCATCCCCGATTTGCTGACGGCGTTCGGCTGGCTGATGCTGGGCAACCCGCAGAACGGCGTGATCAACCAGTTGGCGCAGCAGATCTTCGGCATCCAGGGGCCGGTGATCAATCTTTACGGCTGGGGCGGGCTGATCTTCCATGCATCGCTGAACCCGATCTCTTTCATGGTCCTGATGCTGGTCGGCTTCTTCAAGCAGATGGACGCCTCCTACGTGGAGGCCGCGACCACGCTCGGCGCCAGCAAGCTCAAGGTGATGACGACGATCACCTTCCCAATGCTGTCGCCGGCCATCCTCAGCATCTCGCTCCTGGTCTTCATCCAGGGGCTGGAGTCGTTCGAGAACCCGCTGCTGTTCGGCAATCCCGGCGGCGTCTATGTCTTCGCCAATGAAATCTACCGGATGCT
>JAXDOO010000107.1:0-5325 GCA_034668865.1 Alphaproteobacteria bacterium | reverse complement strand
ACATTGACCACGCCGGGCGGGAGGATGCCCTCGATGACTACCATCAGGCGGTAGGCCGAGAGCGGGGCCTGATAGGCAGCCTTCGCCACCATGGTGCAGCCGGCGCCCAGCACGGCGCCGAATTTCGCGGCGGTGAAGGCGAAGGGATGGTTATAGGCGACGATGCGCCCGACCACGCCGACCGGCTCGCGCACGGTCATGTTCACGACGTCCTCACCGAGCGGACTGGTCGAACCGTGGACCTGCAGGACGAGGCCGGCGAAATAATCGATGGCGGCGGCGGCGTTGCCGATGTCGCGGCGGAGCGCCGTCAGCGGGTTGCCGCAATTGAGCGAGTCGATGAGGGCGAATTCCTCGGCATTGGCGCGGATCACCGCCGACACCTTGCGCATCAGCGCGGCGCGATCGGTTGGCTTGACCTTGCGCCAGTCCTGGAAGGCCTGATGGGCGGCCTTCGCGGCGGCATCGACGTCGGCGGCATTGGCATTCGGCGCATTGCCGAGGCTTTCGCCGGTGGCCGGATTGATGGTCTCGGCGTAACCGCCCTGCGGCTTGACCCAGGCGCCGCCGATATAAAGGTCACGGTGGGTGGGAAGCGGTGAGCGGCCTTTGGCGTCCGTGGAATCCCGAAGCGCTGTAACCGTCATGTCATCCTCCCATTGGTGAGTGCGGGGCGATGTTACGGCGCGGCGGCGCGCATGACAATGCGCGGACGAAAAACCACGAGAACGAATTTAACCCTGGGGTGCGGTCTCGACGCCTTGCTCGGAACGGGCCGGCGTCTCAGCGACGATAGGCGTCCCCGCTACGGCGGCAGTCGCCGGCCGCCGCAACAGAAGTGCGGCGGTGCGGGTCTCGATGCCGCGCCAATAGGCGAAGTCGTTGAGCCTGGTGCCCTCGACCAAAGCCATGACGATCGCGGCCATGAAAGGCAGGCTTTGCACCACCAGGACGGCGGCGAAAATGTTGATCTCGCGCACTTCCTTGTAATTGGTCACAACCAGAACGACGGCGGAAAACAGCAGCAGCGCGCCGAGCACGGCTTCCCAGAAAGCCGGGAAGTCAGGGCCGCGCTTGCCGCGGCCGCCTTTGGCGGTGCGCACGAAGGGAAGATGCTCCCAAATCAGGCCATGGGTGACCGCTCGCGCGACGGTCCACTGCACCGACATGGCGGCCAACACGGTGATGATCAGCTGGCGCAGCGGGATCGCCACGCGCAACCGGTAGAGCGCCCCGAAATGCACGACCGAAACCACAAAGGCCGCCAATATCGGGATGGTGAGGATGGTGTCGGGAATGGCGATTCCGGCGAAGGCAACGAACGGCACCCAAATCAGATTGAGGACAGCGACCGCGACGCCAATGCATTCGGCGCCGAGCCAATTCAGCCACCCCAGACCGAACTCGCGCTTCTGCTCGCGGGTGAGCAGGCGGACGCCCGGCAGGAAACGCCGCCAGTGCTTTTTCAAAATCTGGAAGCCGCCGTAGGCCCAGCGATGGCGCTGTTTTTTGTAGGCCTCGAAGGTATCGGGCAGGAGGCCGTAGCCGTAGCGGCGGGTGGTATAATGAGCGAGCCAGCCGTGCTCCAGGATACTCAGCCCAAGATCGGTATCCTCGCAGATGGTGTCGCTCGACCACCCGCCCACCTGATCGAGCGCGGCGCGGCGAATGAGACACATGGTGCCGTGCACGATGATGGCGTTGACCTCGTTACGCAGGACCATACCGATGTCGAAGAAGCCGGCATACTCGCCGTTCATGGCGTGATGCATCACGCTGCGGTCGCCGTCGCGGTGATCCTGCGGCGCCTGCACCAGCCCAACCTTGGGATCGACGAACAGTGGCGCCAGATCCTTCAGCCAGTCCGGCTGCACCACATAATCGGCGTCAATGATGCCGATTACCTCGGCATCAGGCGCGGTGTGGGCGAGGGCGAGGCGCAGCGCGCCGGCCTTGAAGCCAGGCAGGTTGTCCGCATTGACGAACTTGAAACGTTCGCCAAGCGTGAGGCAGTGCTCCTGGATTGGTTGCCAGAAGGCAGGGTCGGGCGTGTTGTTGACCACGACCACGCATTCGAAATTCGGGTAGATCAGGCGCGCGACTGAATCGAGCGTTGCCTTCAGCATCTCCGGCGGCTCGAAATAGGCGGGAATGTGGATCGACACTTTCGGCGCGAAGGCTTGCTCCTCTGGCACGATTGACGGCGAAGCGGCCAACACCAACCGGCGCGGTTTGCGGCCGAAGGCGACAGCAGCGATGTCATCGACGCGGGCAAAGGCGATGGCGACCAAGGGGATCAGCAGCAATAGTCCAAGCCCGAGCGCGAAGGCAGCACCCGGTACGAAATAATGTTTGTCCCAGAAAGAGAAGACGATGGCCAACCAGGCGCCGACCACATTCGCGGAGGCCGCCAGGGTGGCAGCCTGCCAGACCGTCGGGGCGGTGAGCGCGAGCATGGGGAGCGAGAACAAAAGCGCGAGCAGAAGCGCAAGGCCGGTCAGTTTCCAGTGATCGGCATCGCCGATCGGTCCGGTCCAGGAGAATTTCGCCTGGCGCGACGCATCGAAGATGCCCCAATACGCGCCGACGCTACCTTCGGCGGTCTTCCATGGCTGATCGAGCGCTTCGATAATGTTGTAATCGATACCATAGGCCTCGGCGCGCGCAGCAAAGTCGCGGAGCACGGTGGCCTGCTCGACGCGTCCCGGATTGGCGTTCTTGAAATTATAACCGGCGCTCGGCCAGCCGAACTCGGCGATGACGATGCGCTTGCCGGGATAGAGACGGCGCAAGGTGTCGTGGGCGCCGGTTGCAGCATCGACGGCAGCCTTTTCCGACACGCCTTCCCAGTAAGGCAGGATGTGTACGCCGATGTAGTCGACGGCGGAGACAAGCTCCGGATAATCGCGCCACACGCTCCAGATTTCACCGGTGGTCACCGGCACCGGGCTCTGTTTCTTCACGCGCTGGATGAGCTTGGTCAGCCTGTGGACGGCGATCTTCTCCCTGACCTTAATCAGCTGTTGCGGCGTGGTGGCCGCGGTCAGCTCCGCGTTCTGCTGTTCGGTAAGCTTCATTTCGTCGGGGATGTTCTCTACCCAACCAGGCAAGGCGGTCAGATTTCGATAGGCCATTTTCTGAGCGTCGAAAACCAACTGATCGCAGTTACCCGGATGCAAAAGCCCAGCGAAGATCGTTTCGTTGCCGACCACGATACCGTTGACGTTGTTATTGCGCTTGGCGAGATCGATCGCGCTCCGGAGTTCAGCTGAGTTCGCGGCGAATCCTGAGTTCGCAGGGAATCCGCTTGGACCGCAATCTTCCAGCTTCTTTGCTTTGTCGTCGTTCGGATAGGGCTTGTCGATCCAAGCGCCAACAGTGACCTTCAGGCCCTGCTCAGCGGCGGCGGCGGGAACGAGTTCAACGCCGTTGGTCGCGGTATAGGTACGCACCGCACGCGTCGTAGGCGCGAGCGTGCGCATGTCGGCACGAATCTGTCGAAGGTTGGCAGCGGAATTGTCATTCCGAACCTGCGGATTGAATGGTGTGTATGAGACGCTGTTAAGTTGGCCACCGTTAAAATTGGGCGCTACAGCCTTGTTGCCTGCGAATGCCCAAACACCAGCATGCACGCATGCAACGAGCGTGATGACGGCAATTACATTACGCATCGCAATGAACTACCAAAGCGGGGCAGGAATATTGGACCCGAACCCCGTCCCTTGGGCTCGAGCGAGAACAGCGGCTAAAAACAACCTATCTCAGCGTCTGTTAGTGCAGCAAGTAAGGTGCGCGTGATGGCAAATTGAGGGCGGTCGTTGGAGGGTACGGATTAAATAAACGACAGCTTGATGACCGGCCATTCATCGCCGGGCGGGGTTCCCGGTGGTCGCTGCCGGGGCATCCTGCGCGTTGGCCGGACCGGGATTGATCCAGCAGGCGTGCACGCGGCTGTTCAGGCTGTCGGGAGCCTTGCCTTCCGGCGGTTTGCCTTCGGGCGCCTTGCTCTCGAAGGGTCCTTGGCGGACGACGCAGCGGAAGGTTGTCTGGATATGGCTGGCGGGGCAGCCGAACCGGTCATACAGGTCAAGATGGCGGAAGGCCGTATCCAGGTCGTCGCGCCACAGCAGGCTGACCACGCGCCGTCCCAGCCAGACACATTCGGCATCGCCAGCCGGGCCGTCCAACGCCGTAGCGGCTTCAGCCAGCCCGTCGTTTTTTGGGCCGTTTTTGCCGCTCTCGCCTGCGCCGGATTGGCTCTGTTGGTCGGGCCTCAGCTCGCCGCTTTGGGCCAGCGCTGGCAGAGCGGAAAAGGACAGGGCCGCCGTACAGAGCGCGGCCGGCAGCAGACGCGGAAAGAAACCCATCATATCTTTGCTTGCTTGACGCCACCCCGACAGGAACGGCCACCTGCGCATTAAATTCCGACAGGAATACGACAAGGCGCAGCCGACGTTCGTTTGCTACTTTGCGGAACTGCGGCCACATGTCCAGCACCGTTCACAGTCTTGATTAAGAGCCGGACCTTTGGCACCGGTCTGTAGCTAAAGTAGTAATCCCAGCCGATTCCCGGCCAGCGGAGCGCGGATGCGCCTTCCCCTAGCGCTGTTTGCGGTTTTGACGGCGGTGATCTTCGCGGTCTGGTGGGCGCTCGGCGCCGCCGTTCAGATGCCGCCTTCGCCCCTGGACCCGGGCGAAAAGCTTAACTGCATTTCCTATGCGCCATTTCGCCCCGGCCAGTCTCCCTTCGATCCAGGGATCCGGATCGAGCCTCAGCAGATCGACGAGGACCTCGCTCTGCTCGCTTCGGTGACTGGATGCATCCGGACCTATTCTACGGACTACAGCCTCGACCATGTCCCGGAGATCGCCAAACGCCACGGGTTGAAGGTCATCCAGGGGCTTTGGCTTTCGGGGGAGCCGGAAAAAAACCGCTACCAAATCGAAACCGCAATTGGCCTGGCTAAGCGCTATCCTGACGTCATCACCGCGGTTGTCGTTGGCAATGAGGTGCTGCTGCGCGGGGAGATGTCGGCGGCGGACCTCCTTAACGTCATCCGGACGGTAAAATCCCAGGTCCCGGTACGGGTGACTTATGCCGATGTCTGGGAATTCTGGCTGCGCAATCCGGCGCTGCTTGAGGCGGTCGATTTCGTCACCATCCTTATCCTGCCCTATTGGGAAGACTTCCCGATCCCGGCCAACGAAGCCGGAGCGCATATCGAGGCGATCCGCCGCAAAGTGGCGGCGGCCTTTCCCGGCAAGGAAATCCTGATCGGAGAAACTGGCTGGCCGAGCGCTGGGCGAATGCGGGAAGGCGCCTTG
>JAXDOO010000106.1:0-3086 GCA_034668865.1 Alphaproteobacteria bacterium | reverse complement strand
TCGTTATAGCCGCCGCCATAGGCGTAAGCGCCGGGGCCATAATCGTCGTAGCCATAACCGCCGTCGCCAAAGCCAAAGAACCGGTTCCCGCCGCGCACGACGATACGGCCGCGACCGTGGCCAAAATGACCGTGGCCAAAATGACCTCCGCCAAAATGACCCCCGCCAAAATGACCCCCGCCGCCACCCATATGACCACTGCCGCCGCCGCCATGACCGCCGCCTCCGCCATGACCGCCGCCACCACCACCGTCGCGTACGAGCGTGAGAAGATTGCTATCGCTATTGCCGGTCGCAAACGCGGCTTGCGCGGAAGTGGGAAATGCGCCGGCAACGATCAGGGCCGTTCCGAGCGCGGCAGCCACAAGGCCACCCGAGATGACATGATGCATGATTTAGTCCTCTGCACGAAGTCGCCTTGTGCAGGGACGTGTGGACGCCGGCGAAGTTACGAAACCCGGTTTAATCTAAATGTATGATCGGTGAATACCTATCGCCTATTCCGCCGCTGTCCGGCCTTGCCCGAAACGTCGCTCGATATAATCGCTCACCATCTGCTTGAAATCCGCCACCAGCGTGGGACCCCGCAAGGTCGCCGCCTTCTTGCCGTCGATGAAGACCGGCGCCGTCGGCTGTTCGCCGGTGCCTGGCAGCGAGATGCCGATGTCGGCATGCTTGCTTTCGCCCGGTCCATTGACGATGCAACCCATCACCGCGACCGTCATATTCTCCACGCCGGGATAGCGCGTCTTCCATGCCGGCATGGAGACGCGGATGAATTGCTGGATATCCTGCGCCAGCTCCTGAAACGTTGTGGAGGTGGTACGGCCGCAGCCGGGGCAGGCGGCGACGGACGGCACGAAGACGCGGAAACCCATGGTCTGCAGCAATTCTTGCGCCACTTTCACTTCCAGCGTGCGGTCGCCCTCCGGCTCCGGCGTGAGCGACACGCGGATGGTGTCGCCGATGCCCTGCTGCAGCAGCACGCTCATGGCAGCGGAAGAGGCAACGATGCCTTTCGAGCCCATGCCCGCTTCTGTAAGCCCGAGATGCAGCGCGTAATCCGAGCGCCGCGCCAGGTCCTGATAAACCGCGATCAGGTCCTGCACCGCCGATACCTTGGCGGAAAGGATGATGCGATTTTTCGGCAGGCCAATCTCTTCTGCGCGCTTGGCCGACAGCAGCACCGATTGCACCATGGCCTCGCGCGTCACCGCACGGGCCTCGAGCGGCTGCGCCATGCGGCTGTTCTCGTCCATTAGCTGGGTGAGCAGTTCCTGATCAAGCGAGCCCCAATTCGCGCCGATGCGCACGGGCTTGTTGTATTTGATCGCCATTTCCACGATGGCGGTGAATTGACGATCGCGCTTATCCTTGAAGCCGACATTGCCGGGATTGATGCGGTATTTATCCAGCGCCTGCGCGCAATCCGGATGATCGGCCAGCAGCTTGTGTCCGATGTAATGGAAGTCACCGACGATCGGCACGTCGACATTCATACGCAGCAGCCGCTCCTTGATATGCGGCACCGCCGCGGCGGCCTCGTTGCGGTCCACCGTGATACGCACGATTTCGGAACCGGCCTGCGCCAATGCGACAACTTGCGCGACGGTAGCGGCTACGTCGCCCGTATCGGTGTTGGTCATCGACTGCACGACGATCGGCGCAGTGCCGCCCACGGCGACGCGGCCGACTTGCACCGGCACGGAACGGTGACGTGTATGCGCTGCGATTTCCATCATCATGTTTTCCGGCAATGGGCGCAGATGCCGGCGATCTCGATCACCGGCGTCTTCGGCGTAAAGCCCACTGATTTCGCCGCGGAGCGCAAAGTATCCGCCGCCGCCGCCGACAGCGCCTCGCCGACCGCACCGCATTTCTCGCAAATCAAAAACACCACCAGCGCGCCGGTGGCGTGATTATGAATGCAGGCGATGAAGGCATTGCGACTTTCGATGCGGTGCACGAGTTCATTCTCGCGCAGGAAATCGAGCGCGCGGTAAATGGTGATCGGCGCGGGCCGCCCGCCGTGGCCTGCCAGCACGTCGATGATTTCATAGGCGCCGAGCGGCTTGTGGCTGCCCAGCAGCGCCTCCAGGACCTGGCGCCGAATCGGCGTGAGCCGTTGGCCGCGCGCCGCGCAAATCTCCTCCGCTTGCGCCATGGCGTCAGTCGAACACCGGGTGTGGTCGTGGTCAGGCGTGGGGAAGGTGGAAACAGGCGTCACTATGGCCTCAAGGCGTTGCCGCGGCAGGAGATTGTACCTCTTGCGGCAGATATGCGGAACTCATGCCGGCAACGCGCATTACGTATATCCTTATTGCATATTGCAGTGCAGCATAACAGGCCCCATTTTACGCCAGGGCCGAAAGTCCAGCTGAAATGGTCATGCCGATGCTGAAAGGAAAGACCGCGGTCGTCACCGGCTCTACTTCGGGCATCGGCCTTGGCATCGCCCGCGCGCTGGCGCGCGAAGGGGCCGATGTCATGCTCAACGGCTTCGGTGATGCCGGCGAGATCGAGCAGACGCGCGCGGCGATCGAAAATGAATACGGCGTGCAAGCGGGCTTTTCCCCCGCCGACATGACCAAGCCGGCGGAAATCACCGCGATGATCGCGAGCGCCGAGAAGCAATTCGGCTCAGTCGATGTGCTGGTGAACAATGCCGGCATCCAGCATGTCGCCGCGATCGAGGATTTTCCCATCGAGAAATGGGACGCCATCATCGCCATTAATCTGAGTTCGGCCTTTCACAGCATCCGCGCTGCCGTGCCCGGCATGAAGCAGCGCAAATGGGGGCGCATCATCAACACGGCTTCCGCGCATTCGCTGGTCGCCTCGCCGTTCAAGGCGGCCTATGTATCGGCCAAGCACGGGCTGGTGGGGCTGACCAAGACCGTCGCGCTCGAACTCGCCACCTTCGGCGTGACGGTGAATTGCATCTCGCCCGGCTATGTCTGGACGCCGCTGGTGGCGAAACAGATCCCGGATCAGATGAAGACGCGCAACATGACCGAGGAGCAGGTCAAGCGCGACGTGCTGCTCGCCGCGCAACCCACCAAAGAATTCGTCTCCGTGGAGCAGGT
>JAXDOO010000105.1:0-3155 GCA_034668865.1 Alphaproteobacteria bacterium | reverse complement strand
GCCTCCAGATGCGTGGTTACAAACCGGAACGACCGGCCGCGGATGCGCACGTCGACCGAAGCCCAGCCCCGCGTATTGATGAAGGGCACGCCGACCGCGGTATTGAACACCTTGTTCACAAGAAAGTGCCGGACCTGCATGTTCGACAGTTCGAGGCTGTTACCGTGCCCGGCCCGCGCAATCAGCACGGTGCGATAGGTGTGCCGTACGTTGAAGCCGAGCAAGGTCGGAGCCTGTGGATCGATGCCGGGCATGATCGCGATCACTTCATAGGGGCGGCCGAGATCGTCGAGCTTGTCGAGCAGCGCTTTCGTCTGATCCGAAACGACGGTCGTCGCGATGCCTGTTGTCCCGGTCAGCAGGATGGTTCCTTCCTGCACACCCACAAGATCGGGGCGCTCCCTGGCGATTTCGCGGGCGACTGCGTGCGCTCGTTCGGTCCGATTGGAGGCGATCAGGCTCTGATAGACTTGCGTCACGCCGGCAACGAACTGCGCAGGCGTTGTCGCGGTGAGTACAGGGTCGAAGTTCGTGCCTTGGTACAGGTTCCGCGTCATGACCCGGACCGTCTCATCGTCGGCGAGCGCGGATGCAACCGGCATGGTCGTGAGCGCCACAAGGCTCAGGCATGCCGAAGTCAGCAGCAGCCGACAGGCGGACAGGAACGTCATACGCTGTTTCGTGTAGGTCATTGTTGCCCCCCATTATGTTGACTGGCACACACAACTCCCCAAAGTGAGCGAGTTCGCGAGTCCAGTTTGGTCCTCTCCAGCCCACCTCCCGAGCTGGCCGTCTTAAGCCGCAAATTTCTTAGAGATTCCCAGTCCAGCGTGAAGACTGGGCCTTTTCCGCCATTCCTGCAAGACAGCCGTGAGGGGGTTGGACCGCTATCAGCACCGCGAGCGGCGGTACCTGAACAGCGCGAGCGGGGCTTAAATCAGCGCGCCATCCGGCGCAAAATAAAAAGGCTAGGCGGGGATGGTGGAGCCGAGGGGATTTGAACCCCTGACCTCCTCATTGCGAACGAGGCGCTCTCCCAACTGAGCTACGGCCCCCGCCGAGGACGCGCGATCGATGATCATAGCGCGTTGAGCGAGTGCGGCCATTTAGGGCGAGCCATCAGGGGTGTCAAGGATGCTGGATGCCGCCCGCCTTGTTCCGCCGCGGCTGACCCGCTACCGTGCGGCGCATCTTGTTTTACCGGCGGAATCCCATGCGCGCCCTGCTCGACGTCATCCTGATAGCCTTGGACCTTTACATCTGGCTGCTGATCGCTTCGGCGGTTCTGTCCTGGCTGATCGCCTTCAATGTGGTGAATACGCGCAATCAGTTCGTGTCGATGCTGTGGGATTTCCTCTACCGCATCACCGAGCCGGCGCTCGCGCCCATCCGCGCGATCATGCCGAACCTGGGTGGCATCGACATCTCCCCGGTCATCCTCATCCTGATCATCATCTTCATCCAGAAAGTAATCATAAACTACATCTACCCGCACGTCATTTGAGGGCGTGACCAACAGGCGGCCATGGAGAATTGTGACCGGCGGCTTGTCCTCGGCGTCGGCTGACTCCCAGGGCGGGCGCGACGCCCTCGATGGCCTGTGACGAGCAAAGAGCGCACACATGACCGCACGCATCATCGACGGTAAAGCCATCGCGGCGGAGTTGCGCGCCAAGGTCGCGACCGGTGTGCGTGAACTCGCGGCGCGCGGCGTCGTGCCCGGGCTGGCGGTCGTGCTGGTGGGCGATAATCTTGCGAGCGAGGTCTATGTCCGCAATAAGAGCAAGGCGGTGCAGGAAGCCGGCATGCGTTCCTTCGATGAGCGGCTACCGGGCGCGATCAGCGAAGCCGACCTGCTCGCGGCGGTTCAACGGCTCAACCGCGACCCGCAGGTGCACGGCATCCTCGTCCAAATGCCGTTGCCGGCGGGCATCGACCCATTGAAAATCATCGCTGCCGTCGATCCCAGCAAGGACGTGGACGGCTTTCACCCGCTCAATGTCGGCAAGCTGAAGATGGGCCTGCCGGGCTTCGTTCCCTGCACACCGCTCGGATGCATTTTGCTCGCCAAATCCGTGCACCCTTCAATGACGGGCATGGAAGCGGTGGTGATCGGCCGCTCCAACATCGTCGGCAAGCCGCTGGCGCAATTGCTGTTGCGCGAGAATGCGACGGTGACGATGGCGCATTCCAAGACCCGCGACATAGCTGCCGTGTGCCGCCGCGCAGACTTGCTATTCGCCGCGATCGGCCGCCCGGAGTTGATCCGCGGCGACTGGATCAAGTCCGGCGCCACGGTGATCGACGTCGGCATCAACCGGCTGGCGGGGGAAGGCGGCAAGCCGCGGCTCGTCGGCGACGTTGCCTTTGCGGAAGCCTCGAAAGTCGCCGGCGCGATCACGCCGGTTCCGGGCGGCGTCGGACCAATGACCATCGCCTGCCTGCTGGCGAATACCCTGCAGGCGGCTCAAAGCAAGTAAGTCAGTCGGCATTCCGCCAGCGTAACGGCCGATGCAAAGCGTCGGATGACGCCTTCACCTTGGCTGCGTCACTCCGCGGCGTCCTGGCGCCCCAGCTTGAAGACGTGATCGCGGGTCCAGCGGGCAACCTCCGTGGCCGTCGTGATCCAGGCACCCTCGGCTTTCTTCATGTGCTGAATGATGCTGCGTAGCGCCTGGGCACGGCCCGGCCGCCCGGAGATGTAGTCATGAATCTGGAATGGCACATAGGTCGCGACCGCCTTCGACTCCTCATAGAATTCGTCGAACATCGACTTCCACACCACCAACGTGTCGCGCGGATTGCCGGCATCATTATTGCGGTGAGCATAGGTGCGGCCGTCGCCATAAGGCTGGCGCGGCAGCTCGACCAGATAACGCCCGTTACTCTCCCAAAGGAACGGCAGATCAAATGAGAAGGAATTGCTGTTCCAGAGATAACCATGCTCCATCAGCAGCTCGATGCTGTTCGGGCTCTGGGTGCAGGAGCGCCAGCCGAGTGGCTGATGTCCGGTGCGGTTGCGGATCATGTCGCCCGTACGCTTCATCACATCCCATTCCTGCTCGCGGGTCAGCTCACGGGCGCATTCATGGTGATAGCCATGACCTGCGATTTCATGCCCCTGCGCAACAATGGCTTTTGCCGCTTCCGGGTAA
>JAXDOO010000104.1:0-4178 GCA_034668865.1 Alphaproteobacteria bacterium | reverse complement strand
GACCCGGATCAGGTTCAAAGGGTCACCGCGGTCTCGCATCTGCGAACAGACTGGAGCGTGCGGTATCTCAGCTCCTCATCGGAGCTCCCCTCGGAACGAAGCTAATGTAAGCCGATGTGGCTGGGTGTCAACGCGCTGAAGTCGGTTTCAACCGCTCAATACCCCTACTTTGCCACCTGCGCATTGGCGCTGGTCAGTTCCTCCAGCCGGGGCGGCGCAGCGTGCCGCTGCCGCTTGGCGGCGTGATAATAGCCGCTGGCGTAATAGCGCATGGCGCGCTTGTGGTCGCTGTTTGCAACGCGGTAGGCGCCGGCGAGGTATTTTACCGCCCAGGTGAGGTTGGTGTCGGGGTCGCGCAGCCCTTCGGCCGTGCCGGTGTAGCCGAGGCCGCGCGCGGTGCCGAGCTTGATCTGCATCAGCCCGATGTTGCCGTGACTGACAAGGTGTGGCCGGTAGCCGCTTTCGCGCACGATCACCCGATGCACCAGCGCTTCCGGCAAGTTGTTGGCCTTGGCGTGGGCGGCGACCAGCGCATCGTACTGCACGTCGCGTTGCACGTCGCGCGCCACCGCGGCTTGTGGAATGGAAAGGGCCGCAATGGCGACGAGCCACGCGAAGGAAACGAGGGATTTCATCAACTGGCCTTGGGTGAGCGCGTGAATGGCGCGATTACAACGCTTTAGCACCCCGGATGTGGCCGAATTCCGGCATTCCCCGATGCATTGGATGCCCATTGGCCCCACGGATTTACCAAGAATTATGCCCTGGCGTGCTTCGATCGGCGGGAAATCCGCTTGAGGGCAGCCACGCCGATGACGATGTCCGCTACCCATGCCACCGAGGTCGCCAGCCCCATGCGTGGGCTGCTGCCGCTGTGGGTCGGGATAAGCGTCTATGCGGTATTCGTGCTGGCCGGAAATCATCTGCTGATCGATCCGGATACGATGTGGCAGATCACCATCGGCCAGTGGATCATCGATCACGGCGCGGTGCCGACGACCGACGTGTATTCCTTCACCATGCGCGGCCAGCCCTGGATTTCGACGCAGTGGCTGGCGCAGGTTGCGTATGCCGCCGCATTTTCGCTTGCCGGCTGGACCGGGCCGGTGGCGCTGGCCTCGGTCTGCATCGCCGCGACTTTCGCGCTGTTCACGCGGTTTCTGGCAAGGCACCTAAGCGAGAGCACGACCTTGGTATTCGTCGCCGCGGCGCTGGCGCTGGCCGCATCGCATCTGCTCGCGCGGCCGCATGTGCTGGCGCTGCCGGTGATGTTGGCGTGGGTCTGTGGACTGGTCGGGGCCGCGGATCGCCGTGGCGCGCCGTCGTTCCGGCTGCTGCCGCTGATGGCGTTGTGGGCCAATCTGCACGGCGGTTTTGTCCTTGGTCTCGCGCTGGTCGCGCCGATTGCGCTGGATGCCGTGTTGAACGCAGAGGCCTCGCAGCGCAAGGCGCTGGCCCTGCGCTGGGCCGTCTTCGCCGCCGCGGCGATCGCCGCGAGTTGCGTGACGCCCTATGGCTGGGACTCGCTGCTGGCGTCGCGAAAGATCCTGGCGCTTGGCGAGGCGCTGCCGCTGATCCTGGAATGGCGGCCGGCGGATTTCTCCGCCGTCGGCCCGCTCGAGGTCTGCCTGCTGCTCGGGTTTGGCCTTGCGCTGTATCGCGGCGTCTCGCTGCCGCCGCTGCGCATCGTACTGCTGCTCGGCATGCTGCATATGGCGCTGAGCCAAACGCGCAGCCTCGAAACCTTTGCCTTGCTGGTGCCGCTGTTTCTCGCAGCTCCCCTGGCAAGGCAAATCGGCGTCGCCGACGCGGGCGCCAAGCCCGCGGTGTCACCGCCGCGCGGCGTACTGTTGGCCGGGATTGTGTTCGCGCTGCTCGCCGGCACCGTGGCCTATGCATCGGTCGTTCGCTTTGAGCCGCATACCCGCGGATCGCCGGTCGCGGCGGTTGCGGAGTTGAAAAAGCTCAATTTCAGCCGCGTGTTCAACGATTATGATTTCGGCGGCTATTTGATTGCGAGCGGCGTGGCGCCCTTCATCGACGGGCGCACCGAACTGTACGGCGAAAAGTTTTTCGTCGATCACAACGCCGCCAGCGGCTTGATGAAACCTGAGAATTTTTTTCGCCTTCTGGAAGAATACAACATCGAGGCAACGTTGATGCGGACAGTGAGTGCCGCCAACATTCTGCTCGATCATATGGACGGCTGGCAGAAGGTCTACACTGACGACATTGCGACGATCCACGTTCGCAAGTCAGGTGCGATGCACACGGCGGAGCCGGCCGTCAGCCCGGTGGTAAAGTAAAACTCAAGCGGCATTCCGCCGCCTTGACAGCGACTCAATCGGAGAATCTATTTCGCCGCGAATAGCAGAAGGGAGATGCGTCATGGTCGCTGTCCGTTCGCGTTATTTGTCAACCGAAAATTTGCCCCACGAAAATCCCTGCGCCCAATGCGGCAAGCCGATTGCCGTGCCGGAATGGTTTGAGAACGGACCGCACCGCACTTCCTATCTGTGGCAATGCCATGCCTGCGGCTATCGGTTTGAAGCGGTAGCGTTTTTCGATGATAACCAGGATGCTCTCGCGGCCTGATGGAACCTGCCCCCGACCGAGGCGTTGATGAGCGGTATCCGCATCAAGCTCGAGGAGGGTGCGATGGTTACTGACACCATGACAAAACCGCACAATTTGATCGCGAGCGATCGCGTCGAAGGCACCGCGGTGCGCCGGCCGAACGGCGACAAGATCGGCCACATCGAGCGACTGATGATCGACAAGATCAGCGGCAAGGTGTCTTACGCGATTCTGAGCTTCGGCGGCTTTCTCGGCATGGGAACCAGCCTGCTACCGCTGCCGTGGGCGCGGCTGAGCTACAACCGCAAATTCGAAGCCTATCAACTCGACATCGACGATGAAGAGTTGAAGCGTGCGCCGTCGTTCCGCGCCGACAAGGATTTTGATTGGGGCGATCGTTCCCAGGAAGAAGCGCTGCATCGCTACTATGACATACCGCCATACTGGGGCGGATTCTGACGGTTTGACAGGCGCATCAGTGCGAGGAACCCGGCGCTAAATTGTGGGAGAGGCCGGAACAGTTCCGGGAGCTACGGGTTTCTCCTCATCGCATTTATCAAGGGAGCGACCCATGACAAAATACATGACGGCTGGCGTTGTCGGTGCGGCATTGCTCGCAACCGCAGCACTCGCGCAGACCCCGACCGCCACCACAGACAAAGCCAATATGGCGCCCGCTGCGGCGAGCGATACGGCATCGTTCCAAGGCACTTGGCGCGCTTCGAAGCTCGTCGGCCTTAGTGTCTATAACGACAGCAATGAGAGCCTCGGGTCGATCAACGACCTGTTGACTGACAAGGGCGGAAACATCAAGGCCGTGGTGATCGGCGTTGGCGGCTTCCTTGGCGTCGGCGAGCATCTGGTTGCCGTGCCGCTGGATAAAATCAAATTCGTCAACGAGCCTATCGTGTATGCGGGCGCCGCTGCACCGGCATCCGGTGCTGCGAATCGACCGGCGACGACGACGGGTGCGGCGCCCAACGCGCCGGCAGTGGCCTCGAAGCCCAACCCCTGGTACCCCGACCATGCCGTGTTGAGCGCCACCAAGGATCAGCTGAAGGCAATGCCCGAATTCAAATATTCGACCTAAGCGCATCGTCTGAACTGATGAGTAAGGAAAGCGCGTCCGGTTCTGCTGGGCGCGCTTTTTTCGCCTGTTCGTTTCATCCCGGCCGTCGGCAAGGCCGATTTTTAGGCAATTCGGCCGCAGTATTGCGCCTTTCAGCGATGAAATCGCGATGTTAGGCTCCCGGGCGGCAGGGGGCACAAGCGTCCTGCCTGACAATGACGGGAGGACGTTTATGGCTGATAGCGTTTACAAGGTCATCGAGTTGGTCGGCACCAGCAAGGACTCTTGGGAAAAGGCCGCCAAGGTGGCGGTCGACCGGGCTAGCAAATCGCTTCGCGATCTTCGCGTTGCCGAAGTCGTGCAACTCGATATGCAGCTGGATGCCAAGGGGCGGGTCGAAGCCTATCGTGCGAAGATCAAGGTCTCGTTCAAGTTCGAGGGCAGCTGATCTGTCACAGCAGTGAGCGTGCCCCGGACGCAGCAGCGCCTTGTCATTGCGAGGAGCACTTGCGACGAAGCAATCCAGTCTTCA
>JAXDOO010000103.1:0-3585 GCA_034668865.1 Alphaproteobacteria bacterium | reverse complement strand
CGGACACCCAGGGGACACGCACTGCCCAGCAGGAGCTTTTCAAGACACGCTTCGAAGCGCAGTCCAAACGCTACCTGAGCGAGCTCCGGGGCCAGGCCATGATCGAGATGAAATAGTCCGGCGATGTCCAAAGCGCTGGCGCTGACCATAGGTGAGCCGGCGGGCATCGGGCCGGATCTGACGCTCGCGATTTGGCAACAGCGGTCGCAACTCTCGCTTCCGCCCTTCTATGTGCTAGGCGAGGCGCAATTCCTGGCCAGACGGGCGAAACTGCTCGGGCTCGACGTGCCGTTGGCGACGGTCGAGGCGTCAAAGGCGGCCGAAATATTCCCGACCGCCCTGCCCGTCGTTTCGATCGAGCGGACGATTACGGCGGAGCCGGGGCGTCCCGACGCCTCGAGCGCACCGGCGGCCATTGAGGCGATCCGCCGCGCGGTCGCCGACGTCCTGCGCGGCGCCGCGGCGGCGGTCGTCACCAATCCGATTGCCAAGAACGTGCTCTATCAATCGGGATTCCAGGAGCCGGGGCACACCGAATTTCTGGCCAAGCTGGTCGAAGAAATGAACGGGCCGGCGGTGCAGCCTGTGATGCTGTTGTGGTGTCCCGATCTGGCGGTGGTTCCTGTCACCATCCACCTGCCGCTGAAGGATGTGCCCGGCGCGCTGACAACCGATCTGCTGGTCCGCACCGGTCGCATCGTGGCGCGTGATTTCAAAACGCGCTTTGGCATTACGCGGCCGCGCATTGCGGTTGCCGGACTTAATCCCCATGCGGGCGAGGAAGGCGCCATGGGCAGTGAAGATGCCGCGGTGGTGCGGCCTGCGGTCCAACAGCTGCGGGCGGAAGGCATCGACGCGCGTGGCCCATTACCTGCCGACAGCATGTTTCACCCCGCCGCACGCGCGCAATACGATGTTGCCTTGTGCACCTATCACGATCAGGCGCTGATCCCGATCAAGACGCTGGCATTCGATCATGCCGTCAACGTCACGCTTGGTCTGCCTTTCGTGCGCACCTCGCCCGATCACGGTACCGCCTTCGACATCGCCGGCAGCGGCCGCGCTGACCCCTCCAGCCTGATCGCCGCTCTTAGGCTTGCGGCGCGGCTTTCGGAACGGGCGGCGGTTCCTGCCGCCGCGGGCGCATGAGCGCCATAGACACGCTGCCGCCGCTGCGGGAGGTCATCCGCCGCCACGGGCTTGGGGCGAAAAAGTCGCTTGGCCAGAATTTCCTGCTCGATCTCAATCTCACCTCCCGGATCGCGCGGGCCGCTGGACCGTTGGAAAATATCACCGTCGTGGAAGTCGGCCCCGGCCCCGGCGGACTAACGCGGGCGCTGCTGGCGCAGGGCGCGCGCCGGGTCATTGCGATCGAGCGTGATGAGCGCGCGCTCGCCGCGCTCGCAGAAGTCGCCGCGCATTACCCAGGACGTCTCGAGGTGATCGCAGGCGACGCGCTGGGATTCGAGCCGGCGCCCGAGCTAAGCGGCCAGCCGGCGCGGGTGGTCGCGAATCTACCCTACAATATCGCGACGCCGCTTCTCATCCGCTGGCTATCGGCCGAGCCCTGGCCGCCCTGGTATGACTCGCTGGTGCTAATGTTCCAACGCGAAGTGGCCGAGCGCATCGTCGCCCAGCCCGGATCGAAAACCTATGGCCGGCTCTCGGTGCTGACCGCCTGGCGCGCCGAGAGCCGCATCCTGTTCGATATCGCACCTTCGGCTTTCGTGCCGCCGCCGAAAGTAACGTCTTCGCTGGTACAGCTGGTGCCCCGCCGCGCGCCGCTGGCCTGCGACCGCCGGATACTGGAGCGCGTCACCGAAGCAGCCTTCGGCCAGCGCCGAAAAATGCTGCGGCAAAGCCTGAGATCCCTCGGCGCCGATCCAGCTGCATTGCTGGCGGAAGCGGGCATTGAGGCAACGGAGCGCGCGGAACAGATTCCGGTGGCAGGTTTTGTCGCGCTGGCGCGCGCGTTTGAGCGGGCCGGCGCTACAGCTTAGCCTGCAGCCCGCGCACGAAGTCGGATAGACCCGGCTGGCGCTCGCGCTTGAGTCGTTCGGCCAGCAGGATCGCCTGCACCTGAGCGAAGGTTTCGTCGATATCGCGATTGATCAGGACGTAGTCATATTCCGCCCAATGACTCATCTCGTCCGATGCCTTGGCCATACGTCCACGGATCACCTCGTCTGAATCCTGCGCGCGGGTCGTCAGTCGCCGCTCCAGCTCGGGGATGGATGGCGGCAGCAGGAAGACACTGACAAAATCCTTTGCCACCTTGTCGCGGAGCTGCTGCGTGCCCTGCCAGTCGATATCGAAGAGCACGTCATGTCCGCGCGCTAGCGCCGCCTCCACCGGAGGCCGTGGCGTACCATAGCGATTGCCGAAAACTTCCGCCCATTCCAGCAGCTCGTCGTTGCGCACCATCTCATCGAAACGAGCCCGCGTGACGAATTGATAGTCCCGCCCATCCACTTCAGCCGGCCGCTGCGGCCGCGTCGTGACGGAGACCGACAGTTCCACCGATGTATCGGCCTCCAATAGCATGCGTGAAAGTGTGCTTTTGCCCGCACCCGAAGGGGACGACAGCACCAGCATCAAGCCGCGGCGCGCGACCGGCTCCCTTTCGCTCCCCGTCATCCCCCTACTCCAGATTCTGCACCTGTTCGCGGAACTGCTCGACGACGCTCTTGAGCCCGAGTCCAATATTGGTCAGCTCAAGATCGTTAGCCTTGGCGCAGAGCGTATTCGATTCGCGATGCAACTCCTGTGCGAGAAAGTCCAGTCGGCGCCCCACCGCGCCGCCTTGCCTGAGCAGGCTGCGCGCCTGCGCTACATGTGCCACCAGGCGGTCCAGCTCCTCACGGATGTCGGCCTTGCTGGCCATCAGCAACGCCTCCTGGTGCAGGCGGTCGGCATCGAAGCGATCGGAACTGCCGAGGATGGTGGCAATCTGCTCGGCGAGACGCGCCTTGATCGCTTCCGGGCGGCGGCCCGGCGCAGCTTCGGCACGCGCAGTGAGCGTCGCGATTTCGTCGAGACGGATGGTCAACAGAGTTCCGAGCGCAACGCCCTCGTGTCGGCGCATCTCCGCGAGCGCCTCGAGCGTCCTGCCGCAGCCCGCGACCACCGCGGACTCGGCAGCCAGGCGCTCATCCTCGCGGTCCTCCTGCTCGGTAACCTCGACCACGCCCTTCATTGCGAGAATGCCATCAAGCGTCGGCGGAGAAGCTTCAATACGTTCCGCCAGATCGCGCATGGTTTCGATCACCGCCGACAGCACTGCTTCGTTCACCCGCACAACGGGGACGACGCCTTCGCGCGTGACTGTCAGCGTGCCCTGTACTGTGCCGCGAGAGAGCAGCTCGGCCGCTTTCGCGCGCACAGGAGTTTCCACGGCATCCCAGCCCGGTGGAAGCCGCAGCCGAAACTCGAGACCCTTGGCGTTGACGGATTTAAGCTCCCAGGCCCAGGCATAGGGACCGCTGACGCCGTGGTTTCGGGCGAAGCCGGTCATGCTCGAAAGCGCCATGGGTAGGCTCCGCCCTTTGGCTGTCAGTGTCGTGGTTCAGAAATTCGCTTATTCTT
>JAXDOO010000102.1:0-2573 GCA_034668865.1 Alphaproteobacteria bacterium | reverse complement strand
CTGCCCCGCCGCTACATGGACGACGAAGCGCAAGGCCGCTTCAACCGGCTGGCTTCGACCGAATTCAACGCGGCATTCGACAAGGCTTCGGCGCGCTGGCTCAGCCGCGACTGCCACCGTTCGCAATACGGTTATCCGTTCCGCGTCAGCCTCCAGCTCGCGCTGGAAGACCGCCACCGCGCGGTGACATTGGTTAGCCTGACCTGCTCGGGCGCGGAAATATCCGACGGCTTGTTCATGGACATGGATGCCCGCGAAGGGTTCAGCGACGCAGCCGGCGCCAAAGTGCGCGCCCAGCTCGACCAGTTGAGCGACCTGATCTGCCGCGGCGGTTCTGCCGCCCGCACGCAGAGCGCGAGCTACACCCTCCCGGTCTGGTCGGCGGGCAGCACTCAGGTGGAGATGCGCCGCATCAGCAAGACCTGGTGCCCGCCGCAATCGCGCAAGCGGCCGATCGATTTCGTGATGATGTCGATCGGCGGCAACGATGTCGGCTTCGGCGCGCTCGCGGCCTATGCCATGACCGAAAGCGCCACCGATTTCGCGCCGATCGCGGCCTGGATCGGCAGCCAGATCCGGTTCAGCCCGCAAGTGTCGCGTGTTTATCTGGAAGCGCTCGACGAGCGCATGAAGGCGCTGAAGGACGCGCTCGCCGACGGCTTCGGCGTCAACCCCGGCCGAGTTCTGCAGTCGTCCTATGAGCCGCTCCAGTTCGATGAAACCGGCGCGCTGTGCGGCACCCAGCCGACGCTTGGCATGGACGTGCATCCTGGATTGAAGCTTAATCAGGGGCGCCTGAAGGAAACCGCCGATTTCCTGCGCGAGCTCCTGACGCGGCTGGAATGCGTCACCAGCACCACGGGACGCAATTGCCCGGCCAATCTTGCCACCGGCAGCGGCACCGGGTTCACCTTGGTGACCGATCACCTTGCGGCCTTCGCCAAGCGCGGCGTGTGCGCGCGCGATCCCAAGCGGACGCTGGCCGACGGCATCAACATGCGTATTCCCCGCAGGATCGCGGGCGGCGACTTCAAGCCCTATTCGCCGGCCGCGACGCTGCCTTATGCGTCTCATTGGCGCCTGTTCCGCACCCCGAACGATGCGTTCCTGATCGCCAATACCCACCGCGAAGGCACGATGCTGTTCGACATTCTGCAGCCGGCTTATTCCGGGCTGTATAGCGGGGCGATTCATCCGACCGCGGAAGGCCACGCCATCGTCGCCGACTATGTGGTGCGTCATGCGCGCAAGCTGCTGGAAGCGCGCGCCGGCGTGCAGAAGCAGGCCACGACGCGCTGAAACGGTGGCGGCTACTCCGCCGCCGCGCGGTCGTGTCCCAGCCGCCGGTTGAGAGTCTTGATCAGGGATTCCGCGGCTTCCGCGATCACCGTGCCGGGCGGAAAAATCGCCTCGGCGCCGGCGGCCTTCAGCACGTCGTAATCCTGCGCCGGCACCACGCCTCCCACCACGATCATGATGTCGCCGCGGCCTTGCCGCTCGAGCTCGGCGCGAAGCTCCGGCACCAGCGTCAGATGCGCGGCGGCGAGGGAGGAAACCCCGAGAATGTGCACGTCGTTCTCCACCGCCTGGCGGGCGGCTTCCGCCGGGGTCGCGAATAGCGGCCCGATATCGACGTCGAAGCCGAGATCGGCAAAGGCCGAGGCGATCACTTTCTGGCCGCGATCGTGGCCGTCCTGGCCGATCTTGGCCACCAGGATGCGCGGCCGCCGGCCCTCGTTCTCTTCGAACGCGGCGACCAGCTTGCGCATATGTTCGACCGCCCCGGACATGCCGGCTTCCCGCTGATAGACGCCGGTGATCGTCTTGATCTCCGCCCGATGGCGGCCGAACACCGTTTCGAGCGCCAATGATATCTCGCCCACGGTGGCTTTGGCACGCGCCGCCTCGACCGAGAGCGCCAGCAGGTTTTCATTGCCGCCGTCGGCGGTGCGGGTGAGCGCTGCCAGCGCCTCCGCCACCGCTTTCTCGTCGCGCTCGCCGCGCAGGCGGGCAAGCTTGTCGATCTGCAATTGACGCACCGCCGCATTGTCGATCCGCAACAAAGCGACCGGCGTGTCATCGTCCGGGCGATATTTGTTGACCCCGATCACCGACTGGAGCCCGGAATCGATGCGCGCCTGGGTCTTCGCCGCCGCCTCTTCGATGCGCAGTTTCGGCAGCCCGGCTTCGATCGCCTTGGTCATGCCGCCCAGGCCCTCGACTTCCTGGATGTGGGTCCAGGCTTTTTTCGCAAGCTCATGGGTCAGCCGCTCGATATGGAACGAGCCCCCCCAGGGATCGATCATGCGGGTGATTCCGGATTCCCTCTGCAATACCAGCTGGGTATTGCGTGCGATACGCGCGGAAAAATCGGTGGGCAGCGCCAGCGCCTCGTCGAGCGCGTTGGTGTGCAGCGACTGGGTGTGACCCTGGGTCGCCGCCATCGCCTCGATGCTGGTGCGCACCACATTATTGAACACGTCCTGGGCGGCGAGCGACCAGCCGGAGGTCTGGCAGTGGGCGCGCAGAGAGTAGGAGCGCGAATCCTTCGGGTTGAACTCCTTCATCAGCTT
>JAXDOO010000101.1:0-3107 GCA_034668865.1 Alphaproteobacteria bacterium | reverse complement strand
GGCTCAGGCGTCATGGTCGTCGTGGCAAAGAACATCATCCACGCCGCCCTATTCCTGATCGCGTCATTTGCCGGCGTCGCGGCGCTTTACTTTCTGCTCGAGGCGCCCTTTATCGGCGTTGTGCAGGTGCTCGTCTATGCAGGCGCCGTCTCGATCCTGATGCTCTTCGCGATCATGCTCACGCGGCAGGTGACCGGCGAGGCAACCCGGCAACTGTTCGAGCGCTGGTGGGTCGCGGCCGTCGTCGCACTGGGTATCTTCACGCTGGTACTCGCCCCGACCATTCTTCAGCCGAGCCTGCCGAACCTGCAGGCGGGGACGCCGGAAGCTGCCGGCGAGCGCGCCGGCTGGCCTCGCGTCGATCGCGCCGGCCAACCGGGCCCGGATGGAAACCCGGTGGCTGTGGGGAACGGCACGGGTATCGCCGGAGCACTCGAAATCGGCCGCTCCTTCATGAGTGAATACCTGCTGCCCTTCGAGGTAGCCTCGGTCCTGCTGCTGGTCGCGCTGATCGGCGCTGTGGTGATTGCCTATGAGGAGCGCAGCCGGCGCCGCCGCGTTCTGACGCTGGCGGAAGAGACGGCGCTGCGTCGCTCGACCAGTGAAGCCCAGAGTCCACCACCTTTGGCGGCGTCGGCAGGCGAAGCCGGCGGCCAGTCTGGGCGGACGGCGCGAACGTATTAGCGCCGTCCTGATATGTAACCTTGCAAATGAGATGATAAAGGCAGGATCATGAATGAGGTTCGTTCCAGCATGGTAACGGCTGTTCCACTGGAATGGGTGCTAATCGTAGCGGCGGCGCTCTTCTGCATCGGGCTGTTTGGCTCGCTGTCGCGCCGCAACACGGTCGGCATTCTGATGGGCGTCGAGCTGATGCTGAACGCGGTGAATATCAACCTGATCGCGTTCTGGCGCTATCTCGAGCCGGGCAACACGAATGGGCTGATCTTTGCGATCTTCGCGATCGCCGTGGCGGCGGCCGAAGTTGCCGTGGGACTGGCGATGGTCATCGCCGTGTACCGGACCCGACTGACGATCAATGCGGACGAGATCGATTCGCTGAAGGGCTAATGCCGCGGCGCGCGGCCGACCGTAGGAAGACAGATGAATCTTTTTGAGCTAGCCTGGCTGATACCGCTGCTGCCCTTGGGGGCCTTTGCGTTCATCACCTTTTTTTCACCGATCTACCGATCCAAAGGGGTCAGCTCGAGCGTAGCAATCGGCGCGATGTTGCTTGCGACGATCCTGGCGTGGGGCGTGGCATGGCAGGGCGGAAGCACAGGTTTCGCGGATGGCGCGGCCGGCACGCATGCAGCCGAGACGACCGGTGAGGATACCCACGCGGCGGAAGGCGAGGGCGGACACCATTTCGCGGGCTTCGGCGATGCCTTTACGCGCAGCTTCGACTGGGCCGCCACCGGCACGACGACGTTCCGCATGGGCTACTACATCGATGCACCCGTAGCGCTGATGCTGGCGATGGTCACGCTTGCCTCGCTATGTATCCATATCTTCTCATCCGGCTATATGGCCGAGGACAAGCGCTACAGCCGCTTCTTCTCATTCATCTCACTCTTTACGGCCGCCATGCTAGGCATGGTCATGGCCGATAACCTGCTCCTCTTCTTCATCTGCTGGGAGCTGATGGGCCTCTGCTCATACCTGCTGATCGGCTTCTGGTTCTTCCGGCCATCCGCCTACCGCGCGGCACGCAAGGCGTTCATCACCACGCGTATCGGCGATGTCGGCATGATGCTCGGGCTCTTCTACCTGTATCGGGAGGCGGGCTCGCTGACCTTTGGCACCGGCGAGGGGCAGATCTTCAACGCGGCGTTCCTGGAGCATATCCATTCGACCACGAACAGCCTGGGTATTCTGGTCGCAACCGGCATTGCTCTGTTGATCTTTTTGGGCACAGTCGGCAAGTCGGCACAGTTCCCACTCCATGTCTGGCTGCCGGACGCCATGGAAGGGCCGACACCTGTTTCGGCGCTGATCCATGCGGCGACGATGGTCGCCGCGGGTGTCTTCCTGGTGGCCCGCACCTACCCGATCTTCCTGGCCGGCAGCGCGCTCCAGGTGGTGGCGGTCGTCGGCGCATTCACGGCCGTCTTCGCGGCGCTGATTGCGGTCGCGCAGTTCGACATCAAGCGCATCCTGGCTTACTCGACGCTCTCGCAGCTTGGCTTCATGATCGCGGCCCTGGGTATCGGCGGCTGGGTCGCCGGGCTTTTCCACCTGCTGACGCATGCCTTCTTCAAGGCGCTGCTCTTCCTGGGCTCCGGCTCGGTGATCCACGGCATGGAAGCGACGGTCGGCCATGACCCCGTCAAAGCGCAGGACATCCGCAACATGGGCAACCTGCGGCGCTATATGCCCGCGACCTGGATCACCTACATGATCGGCTACCTGGCCCTGGCCGGCGTGCCGCCGCTTGCAGGCTTCTGGTCCAAGGACGAGATCCTGGCGGATGCCTTCAACGCCGGCTTCAAGCAGGGCAGCATCCTGGGCATGGTGGTCTATCTCGCGCTTTCCTTCGCAGCCTTCCTGACGGCGTTCTATATGACCCGCCAGATCGTGGTGGTCTTCTGGGGCTCGTTCCGAGGTATGGACCCGCGCCCGGCAGACACGCAGCCATCCGAGAAAGTTGCCGTCGAGACCGGCCACACCGGGCACGCTCATGGCATGCCCGCGGCCGCAACCTACGATACGCACGGACACGATACGCACACCGCGGCGATCGACGATGCGCACGGCCACGGCGAGCATCATGCGCATGAGCCACATGAGTCACCCTGGCAGATGATCCTCCCGCTGGCCATCCTGGCAGTGTTCGGGGCGCTGGGCGGTCTTGTCAACGCCGGCCCACTGGGCTTCCACTGGTTCTCGCACTTCCTCAACCAGGAGGCCGCCGTCTTCAATTACACGACGGCGGGAATCGCGATCCTGCTTGCCGCACTTGGAATTTTCCTTGGCGTCGCGATGTATCGGGATGCCTTCTACCGCTCGACCGACAGCGACCCGCTCGAAGTGATGATGCCGGGCATCTTCCGGGTTCTCAACAACAAGTTCGGGATCGACGAGCTGTATGGCGCGACGGTCGGTCG
>JAXDOO010000100.1:0-7739 GCA_034668865.1 Alphaproteobacteria bacterium | reverse complement strand
GCGGTCGTGCAGCCTGTGTGCCCGGTCGACAGGGGGGCTCAAGTGCGGCGTTGTTGTCTTTCCAGGCTTTCTCGCTTAGAAGCGCTTCCTCTCCGGTGCCGCTGATGGCGTGGCCCGGGGATTTTTTCCGGAGAGTGAAGGATGGGTTACAAGGTCGCGGTCGTTGGAGCCACCGGCAATGTGGGCCGGGAGATGCTCAATATCCTGGCCGAGCGGGAATTCCCCGCCGATGAGGTCGTTGCGCTCGCTTCCCGCCGCAGCATGGGCGTGGAAGTTTCCTATGGCGACAAAATCCTCAAGGTGAAGACGCTCGATCAATACGACTTCTCCGACGTCGATATCTGCCTGATGTCGGCCGGCGGCGCGGTGTCTAAGGACTATTCGCTGAAGATCGCCGCACAGGGCGCGGTAGTGATCGACAATTCCTCCGCCTGGCGCATGGACCCCGACGTGCCGCTGATCGTGCCCGAGGTGAATGCGGACGCGGTCGCCGGCTTTCGCAAGAAGGGCATTATCGCCAATCCGAACTGCTCCACGGCCCAGCTCGTGGTGGCGCTGAAGCCGCTGCATGACAAGGCCAGGATCAAGCGCGTGGTGGTGTCGACCTATCAATCGGTGTCGGGCGCCGGCAAGGAGGCGATGGACGAATTGTTCTCGCAGACCAAGGCAGTGTTCACGCTCCAGGATGTCGAGGGCGACAGCAAGTTTCCCAAGCGCATCGCCTTCAACCTCATTCCGCAGATTGACGTCTTCATGGAGGACGGCTTCACCAAGGAAGAGTGGAAGCTGATGATGGAGACGAAGAAGATTCTCGATCCCAAGAACAAGCTGGTCGCCACCTGCGTGCGCGTGCCGGTCTTCATCGGCCATTCCGAGGCGGCGAATGTGGAATTCGAACAGCCGATCTCGGTGGAGGAGGCGCGCGCGATTTTGCGGAGCGCGCCCGGCTGCGTTGTGATCGACAAGCACGAGCCCGGCGGCTACGTCACGCCGCATGAGGCCGCGGGCGAGGACGCCACTTACATCAGCCGTATCCGCACCGACCCGACCGTCGACAGTGGCCTGGTGTTGTGGATCGTGTCCGATAATCTTCGCAAGGGGGCGGCGCTGAACGCCGTGCAGATCGCCGAAAGCCTGATTAACCGTAAGCTTATTCAGGCCAAAAAGAAGGCGGCCTAGCCGCCACGGAGGGGGAATTCTCCGGTCTTCGCGCTAAGTTATTCGGGTCGTGCATGATCTTGTTGGCAAGCCAGATCATGCGCTGGCCAGCAGGCAAACGCGCCGCGTTGCCTTAGCAAAGATTGTTTTCGATGAAAGCTGATACCAAGCCCAAACCCCAGCCCAAGCCCCAGCAGCGCCGCGCGTCGGCATTCACCGGCGCGCAGGTCTTGGTCATGTTTCTGGTCTTTTTGCTGCTGATTTCGGTTCCGGTCTGGACGCATCTGCTTCCGCCGCTGTCGGATTACGTCAATCACCTCGCGCGCATGCATGTGATTGCGACGATCGACAAGAATCCCCATCTCGCAAAGTTCTATCAGATCGATTGGGCAATCATCCCGAACCTGACCATGGACCTGGTGGTGCCATGGCTCACCCGCCTGGTGAACGTTTATGTCGCGGGCAAGATCTTCACCGTGACGATGTTCGCCGTGATCGGCTCCGGCGTGCTGGTGCTCAACCGCGCCCTGACCGGCCGCTGGTCGATCCTGCCGCTCGTGGCTTTTCCGCTGCTTTACAACTACGTCTTCCTGGTCGGGCTGATCAATTACCTATTCGGGGTCGGCGTCGCGCTCTGGGCGCTGGCGGGCTGGATCTGGCTGCGCGACCGGCCCTGGCCGCTGCGCTTTGCGCTGTCTGCGCTGTCGGTCGCGGTGCTGTTTTTCTGCCACCTCTCCGCGCTCGGCGTCTATGGCATGGGCGTGCTCGCCGTCGAGCTGATGCGGCTGTGGCAGGGCCGCAGCCAGAGGAATTGGAAACCGGCGTTGGCGGAATTCGTGCTGTCCGGCTTTCCATTTCTGGTGGCGGCACCGCTTCTCGCCGTCAGCCCCACCCTGCAGCTTGTGGCGCGCTACGAGTGGGAGCCGCTCGGCAAGCTTGAGGGCCTGATCAGTGTCATGGCGGTCTATTCCGACATCGTCACCGTCGGGATGCTGGCAATCATCATTGCCGGCGCGATCTGGGCTGTCCGCCACCGCCTGCTGAGCGTTCATCCTTACGGCTGGTGGATCGCCGGCGTCGGTATGATGGTGTATCTCGCTTTGCCGCGCGTGATGTTCGACAGCTATATGGCCGATCAGCGGATCGCCGTGCCGCTCGCTTATCTGCTGATCGCCTGCGTGAACCTCGATATGCGGCTGCGCATGGTCCGCCGCGGCTTTATTGTCATGCTGCTGGTGCTGCTCGCCGCGCGCATGATCGAAGTTGACGTATCATGGAGCGACCTGACCAACGAGCAGAACGAACTGCGCGCCTCGGCCCGCCGCATCCGGCCGGGCTCCACCGTTTTCGTGGCCTATGCAACGCACGAGGCCGGCAGCGATGTCCGCGACCTCGGCCTTGTTCATGCCCCCTGCATCGCCATGATCGACCGCTCAGCGCTGGTGACCACGGCCTTCACCGTTGTCGGCAAGCAGGTGATGCATGTGCGGCCCGAATACCGCGGCATGGTAGACACTGAGGACGGAACGCCGCCATCGACCGCGCAGCTGATCGTCGCCGCTACACGGCCGAGTGATGATTTTCCAGCGTTTTGGCGCCGCTGGACGGAATTCGACTACCTCTATGTCCTCTTTACCGAGGATGAGGCGGACAATCCGGATCCCGAACGGTTGACGCTGCTCTATGGGGGCGAACGCTTCCAGCTCTATCGCATCAGCAAGAAGAACTAGCTAACTGCGGCTTGGCTGTGGCTGCGCAAGCTCGACTGAAACTAATTCGTTGTGGAGGGCCCTAGTTTGCCATGATCACGCCTTGATCGGGAACATTCAATCAGTCGAGGCTGCGTCGTCATTGAGAGCGCGGGCCGCCGTGCTGGGGGGCGGGGGATCATGCCATTCGTTGACCTACTGGAAGGCTGTTCGTTCGACAGGGAAACCATTTTTGTTATCACTGAAGCGTTTGAAACGGCCTGCCGCGACTTGCGCCTCACCGATCGCAGGGACCCGATTACCGAGACGCTTGCGCTTAAAATTATTGAAGCCGCTCAAACAGGCGAACGCGATCCGAACGTAATACGGCAGCAAGCAATGGCCAGCTTGGCCGCAAAGCATTCTCTCTAGGATGCCCACCAAAAGAAGCCTGACGGGGAATGGTGCTTCCGGCGGGATGCAGCATGACGAAGAGAAAATCTTTTACGATTGCTTTATGTGCGAGCGGCGGTTTCAGTTTGGGCGATATGTTTACGACGGCCAGTATGTTTCCGCTTGGGGCGTCAACATCTGCAACAGATGCCGTCATAACAACTGCAGCGGCATCGATCCCGCCGAACATCCGCGAACCGTGCAGCTTCTGAAATACAGGAGCGCGCCTATTAAGCTCAATGCCAATGGGCGGTTGGAGATTCCGCGGGGCGGGCCGCCCCAAACGATTTCGGGAGGAAAAACACCCGAAGGCTTATGACCCAAAAGCATTGCCCTGCGAATGAGCTCGTAGAGCTCATCTGCGATGCATTAGATCCAGGGCCGCGCGGCTTTCAGCTTAGATTCATAGGTCTCGATCGCAGGCTTCTTCTGCAATGTGAGCCCGATATCGTCGAGCCCGTTGAGCAGGCAATGCTTGCGGAACGCGTCGACCTCGAACTTGATCACGCCCCCGTCCGGCCCGCGGATTTCCTGCTTCGTCAGGTCGATGGAGAGCGTGGCATTGGCGCCGCGCTCGGCGTCGTCGAACAACTTTTCCAGCTGCTCGGGCGTGACGCGGATCGGCAGGATCCCGTTCTTGAAACAGTTGTTGTAGAAAATATCGCCGAACGAGGTGGAGATCACGCAGCGGATGCCGAAGTCGAGCAACGCCCAGGGCGCGTGCTCGCGCGAAGAGCCGCAGCCGAAATTGTCGTCCACGACGAGAATCTTGGCCTGGCGATAGGCCGGCTTGTTGAGCACGAAATCCGGATTCTCGCTGCCGTCGTCCTTGTAGCGCAGCTCGGAGAACAGGCCCTTGGCGAGGCCGGTGCGCTTGATCGTCTTCAGATATTGCTTGGGAATGATCATGTCGGTGTCGACATTGATCATCTTCAGCGGCACGGCCACGCCTTCCAGGGTGGTGAATTTGTCCATTGCAGGTCTCATTGCTGTCGGGGTTGCGCGGGGTTTAGCGCAACCGGCAAGAATACGAAAGCCTCGACTTTACTGCTGCTTTTCCGTCTTCGGGACTGCATCCAGCTGCGTCGTCCAAGGCCGCGCCGAGCGGAACCAAATCTGGCGCTTGGGCACGAATTGGTCCCGCTGCCGCAGGATTCCGACCCGCAGCATGTAAATCGCTTGCGGCCCCTCCCCGGGCGACGTCGCATAGAGCGGCGAGCCGCAAGTGGGACAGAAGGCCTGGGCGCGCGGATTGCCGCTTTCCGCTGTCGTCCGCACATAAATTGCGGGCTTGCCCGTCATCTTGAAGCTTTCGCCGGGCACCGGGACCGAGACACGAAATGCCGAGCCGGTTCCGCTCTGGCAATCGGTGCAATGGCAGACCGTCGTCTTCTCGGGATCCGCTTCGGCTTCGATCGTGATGGCTCCGCATAGGCATTTGCCGTCGATTTTCATTACGTCCTCCTTCTTGCCTCTTCAGCCCTTGGCCAGCGCATCGGCGCCGGCCTGGGCCACCTGCTCGTCCTCGTCCGATTGCACGCCGGCGACCCCGACGCCGCCGACGCATTCGCCTTCATACATGATCGGAACGCCGCCGATCACCGGCATGATGTAAGGAAAGCGCAGGAACGCCGGCCGGCTGTCGACCTGTTCCTCCATGGCGCGGCTGGGCCTGCGCATCAGCGCGGCGGTGCGCGCTTTTCCGGTGGCCGCTTCGGGCGTGACGAGCTTCGCGCCGTCCATGCGTTCCAGGTGGATGAGGTATCCGCCCTCATCGACGATCGCGATGCAGACCTCCCATTGGTGCTTACTTGCTTCCGCCTTGCAGGCCGCCATTATTTTGGCGGCGTCGCTCGCCGTCAGGCTCGGCTTGCTGCGCATCGTCATTCCCCCCGCTATTCCACGCTGGCTTCGATTGCGTCGATATCCTCGTCCGACAGACCAAAATGATGACCGATCTCGTGCACCAGCACATGGCTGATGACGTGGCCCAAGGTTTCCTCGTGCTCGGCCCAGTAATCCAGGATCGGCCGGCGGTAGAGCCAGACCATGTTGGGCATCGGTGACGGATTGCTGATCGACTGAAACGGCAAGCCGACGCCGTGAAACAGCCCGAGCAGGTTGAACTCGGTTTCGCAACGCATGTCTTTTAATACGTCGTCGCTCGGGAAGTCGTCGACATGGATCACCAGGCCTTGGCACAAGGCGCGAAAGGTGGCGGGCAGCCGCTCATAGGCCTGTTCCGCGATGGCTTCCATTTCGGCAAGAGACGGCGCGGTGGCGGCGCGCCAGTCGATGGGCGGGTTTTTGTCCATAGGCGATGCTTAGGCTGAGCGCGTCCTCTTTTCTACCTCCCCCTTGCAGGGGGAGGGAGTAACTGGAGGTCGGGCGTTGACGCCAAGGCGGCAATAAGAGAGCGTTGCGGTTGGGAAGGTTGAGGAGACTGGGAATGCGGGCGTTATTGTTAGCGGCGGCGTCGATGCTTGGGATTCTCGCAAGCGGCCCCGTTGCAGCCGAGCCGGTTTCGCCATCATCCGCTGCGGCTTCCGCCCTGGCGCAGGCCGATCCGCCCCGCCGCGTGCCGCCGCGCATCATCATCACCCCCCGCCGACCCGGCGCGACGCCCTATCCGTTGCCCGGCGCGGCCTATCCGGGACCCGGCTATGTGCGCGACTGCGTGTCTTGGCTGGAAGTGGATCCGCGCCCAAGCGGCACGGTGATCGTGCCGCGCATGCGCTGCGCCTGGGTGCGCGGGCGGGCGTAGGAAAGCCCGCCGACTGGCGGGCATTTAATTCTCTAATTCGTCATGCCCGGCTTTGTGCCGGGCACCTCGCTGAGGCAAGCAGGGCGTCCCTGATCGCGATGGCCGGGACAAGCCCGGCCATGACAATTGAAACACACGCTAGCGCCACTCGCGCACGTCGACGAAGTGGCCGGCAATCGCCGCCGCGCCCGCCATCGCGGGCGAGACCAGATGCGTACGGCCCTTATAGCCCTGGCGGCCTTCGAAATTGCGGTTCGACGTGGAGGCGCAGCGCTCGCCCGGCGCCAACTTGTCGGGATTCATCGCCAGGCACATCGAGCAGCCCGGCTCGCGCCATTCGAAGCCGGCCTTGACGAAGATCTTGTCGAGCCCTTCGGCTTCGGCCTGTTCCTTCACCAGGCCGGAACCCGGCACGATCATCGCGTTGACATTGGCGTTCACGGTCTTGCCGTTCACCACGCGCGCGACCTCGCGCAGGTCTTCGATGCGCCCGTTGGTGCATGAGCCGATGAAGACCCGGTTGAGCGCGATGTCGGTGATTTTCTCGCCGCCTTTGAGCCCCATATAGTCGAGCGAGCGCTCCGCCGCGCGGCGCTTGTTCTCATCGGCGATTTCGGATGGCACCGGCACGCGGCCGCTGATCGAAACGACCTGCTCGGGGCTGGTGCCCCAGGTCACCAGCGGCGGCAGCTTGCCGGCGTCGAGCCTGATCTCGTGGTCGAAATGCGCGCCGTCGTCGGAGCGCAGCGTGTCCCAATAACGCCGCGCGGTTTCCCAGGCGCCGGCCTTGGGCGCCTTCGGGCGGCCCTTCAGGAAGTCATAGGTCTTCTCGTCCGGGGCGATCATGCCGGCCTTGGCGCCGCCTTCGATCGACATGTTGCAGATCGTCATGCGCCCTTCCATCGAAAGCGAACGGATCGCCTCGCCGGCATATTCCAGCGCATAGCCGGTGCCGCCCGCGGTGCCGATCTCGCCGATGATGGCAAGGATGATGTCTTTGGCGGTGACGTTCGGCGGCAGCTTGCCGTCGACGATGGCACGCATGTTTTTCGATTTCGACTGGATCAGCGTCTGCGTCGCCAGCACATGCTCCACTTCGGAGGTGCCGATGCCATAGGCGAGCGCGCCGAAGGCACCATGCGTCGCAGTATGGCTGTCGCCGCACACGATGGTGGTGCCGGGCAAGGTGAAGCCCTGCTCGGGCCCGATGATGTGGACGATACCCTGGCGCTTGTCGAACTCGTTGTAATATTCGACGCCAAAATCCTTGGCATTCTGCGCCAGCGTCGCGATCTGCTCGGCGCTTTCCGGATCCGGGTTCGGCAAGCTGCGGTCGGTGGTCGGCACGTTGTGATCGACAACCAGCAGCGTCTTCTCCGGCGCATGCACCTTGCGTCCGGTCATGCGCAGGCCTTCGAAGGCCTGCGGCGAGGTGACCTCATGCACCAGATGGCGGTCGATATAGATCAGGCTCGTGCCGTCCGGCTGCTGATCAACCAGATGATCGTCCCAGATCTTGTCGTAGAGGGTGCGAGGCTTGGCCATGGGCAACTTACTCCGTCGTCATGCGCGGGCTCGCAGTCAAGCTTGCTCAGACTGCGTAAACTTGTCAGCGCCCCCGCGCATCCATCTTGCTTTGCATAAGGATGGATTGCACAGGACCGAAGCCTGCGAAG
>JAXDOO010000099.1:0-9923 GCA_034668865.1 Alphaproteobacteria bacterium | reverse complement strand
TTGCTATATCCTCTTCCGCCCACCCGCACGAGTTCATCGCTCAGAAGATACACGTCGAAAGGAATGCTGAAGGCCAGTATGGTGCTGAGGTGCCGCCTCTGGGTATTCGACAATTCTCGATACGGCTTGCTAAAATTCTCGCTGAACCCGGAAACTTTGGCGACGAAGTCCACCGTCGCCTCGATCTCCGCTCCATAAAGTCGCGCAACATGCGACACGTTTAGACGTACGGACAAATCCGGGGCAAATCCGCCGACATGGCCGGGGGGAAATCCCACCCGCGCTTTTCGGATGATCCGCCCGGCGGTAGGCAGCACAACTCCACTCAAAAGATCGATGAAGACCTTCCTGTCCTCCGGACGAGGAGCCAGAACAGCGATGCGATGGCCCGATGGAAGCCTCGCCCGCACTGATGTCAGCAGGTCTCTTTTCTTGGCGCCGGTGCCGATAACCACCGTTACGTCTTCAAGAATAATCATCGCCCTTCAAATCGCCTAGTGGCCCGCTCGAGAACGAGCCCAACAAATACAGCGAAAACGGTGCAATAAGCCAGATACTGCACATCCAGAAGGATCGCCGGATATTGCGGATAGAAGCCCAACCTGAATAACTGCACGGCATGTAGTAGCGGGTTAAAACTGAGCGCGTACCGAACATCGGGAGTGAGCATATCCGGCAGAAAAATCACACCCGTGAATAGTATCAGCGCACGAGACACGGCTGGAAAGGCAACGTTCCAAAACCGGGACGTCCTGCTCAGGACCAGGGTCAAAACTCCCCAGCCAAAACCGAGCGCGATGATGGCCAGGCATCCCCAGGCGATCGGGGTCAAGTCGTTGGGGATCGCCTCGTCGGAAAAGAACAGATAGATACCGCCGAAAAGTATGATGCCAAGTATCGCATAATCGATGATCCGCATAATGACATGCACTATGATGTGGTCGAGCCGCTGCTCGATCGGAAATCGTTTCTGGGGTGTATCGATAGCCCCCCGCATGCGCCGCGAAATATAGATGAAGAAATAGAGCGGAAAGAACCCGGTCGAGTAAAACAATATCGGCGGCCCGCCGAGCGGCGACACTTGCCGACGACCGAGGAAATAAAACATAAAGCTGAGCGTCGTGATCATAATGATCGGTTCCAGCAAATTGACCAAGGACTCCAGAGGAGCCTGACGGCGGTTTTCCTCCTCCCGCCGCAGAAGCGCGCCCAAGACTTCTAAGTAGCGGCGAAGTGCAGAAAAGAGAGGCATCCGTTCTCGTTCGTATTGTTGTTCCGCCTCATAACGGCGCATAAATCTCCGGCCCGGCCAAAATCAGATTCGGCCGAGACCGGCGCGCTCGGTGCGGTAACCGCGATGCAGAATTTCTTCCCACCAAGGCCTGTTTTCCAGGTACCACCGCACAGTCTGCGCCAAGCCCGATTCAAACGATTCGCGCGGACGCCACCCTAGCGTATTCTCGATCTTGGAAGGATCAATGGCATAACGCCTGTCATGACCGGGACGGTCCGACACGAAGCTAATGAGGATGCGACGCGATCCGATTTTTGACGGACTTTGTTCATCAAGCAGATCGCAAATCGTCTCCACAACCGCACGATTGGTCCGCTCGTTGCGTGAGCCGATATTGTAGGTCTCGCCGACATTCCCGCGGGCTAACACGAGCGCCAGAGCGCGCGCATGGTCTTCGACATAGAGCCAATCGCGAACATTCATCCCGTCGCCATAAACCGGAAGCAGTTCATCGGCCAAAGCTTTCAGAATCATATGCGGGATCAGCTTTTCCGGAAAATGGTACGGCCCGTAATTGTTTGAGCAGTTGGTGACGAGCGCGGGGAGCCCGTAAGTTTCATGCCAGGCACGCACGAGGTGATCGGATCCCGCCTTGGTGGCCGAATACGGCGAGTTGGGCGCATAGGGGGATTCTTCGGAAAATAGCCCGCTCTCCGGAAGTGAGCCGAACACCTCGTCGGTCGAAACGTGCAGCAACCTGAATTGATCGCGGCGGCTACCGCTCAGTTTTTGCCAATAACGAAGCGCCTCATGCAAAAGGGTGAATGTCCCCACCAGATTCGTTTGCACGAAGGCGGCAGGCCCATCGATGGAGCGATCGACGTGACTTTCAGCGGCAAGGTTCATGACCGCGGCCGGTTGGTATTGCTCGAAAATCCGACGCAGCGCCGGCCCATCGCAGATGTCGACTTTCTCCAGCTTGTAGCGCGCGTTGCCCTGCGATTGCGGTATCGATGCGAGATTTGCCGCGTAGGTCAGCTTGTCGACATTGACAACCTGCGCTTGGGTTTCCTCGAGCAGATAGCGGATGACCGCAGAGCCGATGAACCCGGCGCCACCGGTCACCACAATCGTCCGGTCAGCAAAGGCATTAGCTGGAAGCATCTAGTGACCTGCTGTTAATTCGCCCGCATCCTCCATGGACGCGTGGACTGAGAGCAGATATTGCCCGTAACTGCTTTTTGACGAGCGCTGAGCAAGCTCAAGGAAGGCCGCGCTGGAAATATATCCCAGACGAAATGCAATCTCCTCCGGACACGCGATGCGCAGCCCCTGACGCTGCTCCAGAATTTGAACAAAAGTGCTGGCTTCGATCAGCGACATATGCGTGCCGGTATCGAGCCAGGCGAACCCGCGTCCCAAGATTTCCACCGACAGTTCGCCGGCTTCCATATAAACCCGGTTTACGTCGGTAATTTCCAGCTCTCCGCGCTCGCTCGGGGAGATCGACGCCGCAATATCCAAAACCTTGTTGTCATAAAAATAGAGTCCGGTAACCGCATAGCTCGATTTCGGTTGTTGCGGCTTCTCCTCAATCGAGAGCGCGCGGCCTTTTTGATTGATCTCCACCACGCCATAGCGTTCCGGATCGTGCACCCGATAGGCAAAGATTGTTGCGCCGGAGGTTATTCGCCTCGCCCGTTCGAGAACGGGCGGAAGGCCGTGGCCGTGAAAGATATTGTCGCCGAGTATGAGCGCGACATTGTCGCTGCCCACGAAATTCCGTCCAATAATAAAGGCATCCGCCAGCCCCCGCGGCTCCTCCTGTGCGGCATAGGAAAATTGCAAGCCGAATCGCGAGCCGTCACCCAAGAGCCGCTCGAACAGCGGCAGGTCCTGCGGGGTCGAGATGATCAATATCTGCCGCAGGCCGGCCAGCATTAATGTGGACAGCGAATAGTAGATCATCGGCTTGTCGAACACCGGCAGCAGCTGCTTTGAAACGACGGCCGTGGCGGGATAAAGCCTTGTTCCACCGCCGCCCGCCAAAATGATCCCCTTCATTTACTTACCTGCTCACGCAAAGGAACTCGCCTTGCCTTCGTTTGACCGCGCATAATACACTGCCGCATCTGATTGAATAACAAGTGATCACTTCCCTGTATATCTTCAATGCAAGTAACAAAAACAGAAATTCCCGGCGTTCTGATCATTACACCACGGCGTATAGTAGATGCCCGGGGATTTTTCTCTGAGACATTCCATGCCGAGCGTTATGCTTCCGCAGGCGTGCCTTACCCGTTTGTGCAGGACAATTGGTCACGATCAAGGCGAGGCGTCCTGCGAGGCTTGCATCTGCAAAACCCGAACGCCCAGGGCAAGTTGGTGAGCGTGATTACCGGGCACGTTCTCGATGTCGCCGTCGATGTGCGTGTGGGCAGCCCGACCTTCGGCCGCCACGTCGCGGTGGAGGTCTCCGAGGAGAACGGAGTTCAGTTTTTTTTGCCGCGGGGCTGCGCCCATGGCTTCGTTGTGCTATCTGAAACTGTCGACTTTCTCTACAAATGCGACGAATACTACAGCCCGCAGGACGAAATCGTCGTCCGCTGGAACGACCCAGCACTCGGCATCGACTGGCGCATTTCGGACCCGGTGCTTGGCCCGCGCGATGCGGCAGCGCCCTTGCTCGCGGATATCTCCAACCTGCCCTCTTTTGACGCCTAATCATGCGATTTTTGGTCACCGGCATTTCCGGGCAGATCGGCAGCGAGGCGGCGCGGCGCTTTGGGGAGCTGGGCGATGTGATCGCGGCGGATCGCAGCCTATTGGATCTATCGCAACCCTCCACCCTCGCCGCGAAGCTGGAAGCGATGGCGCCCGATATGATCATCAATCCGGCGGCCTATACAGCCGTGGATCGCGCGGAGGACGAGCGCGATCTGGCCTTTACTGTCAACGCCGATAGCCCGGGCGTAATGGCCACATGGGCGGCAGCGCATGGGGTGCCCTTCGTGCATCTTTCCACCGACTATGTATTCGACGGCTCCGGGCAGCAGCCCTGGCGCGAGGACGATCCACTGGCGCCGCTGAGCGTCTACGGGGCCAGCAAGCTGGCCGGCGAGGAGAAGGTCCGCGCCGCGGCCGGCCCGCATCTCATCGTGCGGACATCGTGGATCTACTCGGCACGCGGGGCGAATTTTCTGCGAACCATTTCCCGGCTGGCGCGCGAACGCCATGAATTGAAGATCGTCTCAGACCAGATCGGCGCGCCTACGTCAGCGGCTTTTGTCGCCGAGACGCTCGCGGCCATCGCCCGGAAGAATCTGGCGAACCTCGCTTCCGGCTTCGCGGCGGCAGGCGGCAGGCTGCATGTCGCAGCTGGCGGGCAGACGAGTTGGCATGGATTTGCCTCGGCAATTGTCGATGGCCTGCGGCGGCTCGACGTGGCTTTGACGGTGGAACGCATAACCCCGATCGCAACCAAGGATTACCCCACCAAAGCAGTCCGGCCGCTGAATTCCCGACTTGATCTGACGCGCTTGCAGGAAGCTTTCGGAATATTCCCGCCTTCCTGGGACACCCTGCTCGAACCCGAGTTGGATGCGCTTACCACGCTGCAACTGTAGGAAATCCGGAAATAGCCCCTGGCCCGTTGCGCTTGGCCTCGGGTGCGCTATGGTATTGGCGGGATAGGGAAAACCCTACTGTGGCTGGGAAGGCTCAGTCTGGCGCATTCTGCTGGGGAGCTCTTTCACACGTTGCGGGAGGTCGAATCCTCTCGTAAAAAGCGGGTTCCGGCGCCGTTGCGACGCGCCTTAATCTATTAGCAAAGCCGACGTGCAATTGTACCAAAGGGTCTTTTGCGTCGGTTTGGGGGATTGGGATTGCCGTTTGGTCTAGGGCAACGGGTAAGAAAACAGGCTTGGTTGTCTCCCGGGCTGGTCCTGGCACTCGGCTCAATGCTGACAGCTTGTGCGTTGCCGGCAGCAGCGCCCACCTCATTGCAGCTTGAAAATTCAATTAACCAAGCCGACTTCCCTTACCACCTCGTGAGGGTTGATTCGCGGGTTGTCTCCATTCTTCGAGGCGTCCGGGTCACCTCTTTCGGCGCGAGTTTCCGTGGCCGGGGCACGCGCTACGCCGCGAGCAATGCCCTGCACGCGGGCGACGTTGTCAGCATGACCGTTTACGAAAGCGGCGGCTCGACACTTTTTCCGCCTCCTGCTTCGGGGGGCGGGACCGTCGGTGCCAGCCTGGGGCAGCCAACTACCATCTCCGCCGGGAACAGCACCATTCCCGCGCAAGTGGTGGAAGCCGACGGAACGATCAGCGTCCCCTTTGTCGGCCGCCTCAAGGTGGCCGGCCATACCCCGGGACAAGTGGGCCGGTTGATTGAGCAGGAATTGCGCGGCAAGGCGGTCGAACCGCAGGTCGTCGTCAGCCTAGTCAATAATGCAACCAACACCGCGACTGTGGGCGGGGACGTCAACTCGCCGCGGCCGGTACCTCTGAGCTTGCGGGGAGAAAGGCTTTTGGACGTGGTCGCCGCGGCCGGAGGCGCAAAATTCCCCGCCTATGAAACCTACGTTGAGATCGTTCGCGGAGACGTTACTGGTAAGGCATTACTGCAAACGGTCGTGAGCAACGCCAGTGACAACATCGTGGTTCGTCCCAACGACCAGATATTCTTGACTCGCAACCCCCGCAGCTTCGCGGTGCTCGGCGCCACGCAGAAAGTGGCCCAATTCCCGTTCGATACGGAACGCGTTTCGCTTGCCGAAGCCATCGCACGCGCGGGGGGCCCGATCGATACCATTGGCGACCCGTCCGGTATTTATCTATTCCGCTATGAGCCCTGGGCGATCGCCAAAGAGCTCTTGGCGGCCCAGAATATCGATATTGGGCCGCCTGGGACCGGGTCTGACTTCGTGCCGATCCTCTTTCAGATCGGGTTGGAGGGAGCTAACGGGTATTTCTATGCGCAAGCACTTCAGATCCGAGACAAGGACGTGATCCTGATTACGAATGCGGAAGCCACCCAATTGCAGAAGTCTCTGGCCATCATCCGCGGCGTCACGGGGATCGCCTACGATGTGCAGCGAACAATCAAATAGCGCAGCCTAGCCGCTTGTGACAACAAAAACCGGAACGACAGCAGTGGCTTAGCCGCATTATCTTGTAGGTAACTGGGATCTTGTAGGTAACCGGGCCTTCAAAGAGCGGTTTCCAAAAGGGTACAGATCGAGTACAATTATTGCTCAAACCCGAAACGGTACCAGGATAAGCACCAGGATAAGCCTTTGAACAATGAGCCTAAACCCGAGCCGGGCAATACCCGCCCTGGTCCTGTCGGGGAGAAGCCTGCGATCGCCGATGCGGAGCGCGTCGCCCGCCGCCGTGAACGAGCTGCCGCGCGGGCGCAAGCGCATTCCGAATCGGCCGGCCTGCCGCAAAGCTTGATCGACCAGCTGCCGGCTATGCGCCGCGAACGGCCAACGGTCGTCTCGGCTACCGGCCGCATCGAACAGCGACTGACTGTCACTCCCCTTCGCCAAGTCCCCCGGTCAGACGAAACGGTCGACGGACAGATCCTGAAGGTCCGCCGGAATTACGGCGAAAAGATCTGGTTCGTACTGAGCGTCGTGCTGCCGGTTGCTGTCGCGACGGTCTATTTGGCATTTTTTGCATCCAACCAATATGTCGCGGAATTCCGCTTCGCGGTTAAGGACGCGACGACGCAGAGTGCCACTGCGGCGACGAGCAGCCTCATATCGGCAATCGGCGGTAGCGGCGGATCGGTGGCTTATGACAACTATCTGGTTGCCGATTACCTGCTCAGCCGCCAGGCGACCGAGGAATTACAACAACGTATCAATGTTACCCAGCTATTTGGGCGGCGGGAGGCCGATTGGTGGGCACGTTTTGATCCTTCGCAGCCGATGGAGAAATTCGTCGGCTATTGGCAGAGCATGGTAACCGCGCATTACGACCAGGTAACCGGCATTGCGATCGCTCGGGTCCGAGCCTTCACGCCGGAAGATGCGCTCCTGATCGCCAATTCGCTCGTGACGATGTCCGAAGAGCTGGTGAATCGCATCGCTAACCGTGCGCAGAACGACGCCGTGCGTTTTGCGCAGAGGGAAGTAGAACGCGCGGAAGAACGACTGAAGGCAATCCGCGCCAAATTGACCGAATATCGCAACAGGGTCGGCGTAATTGATCCCGCCAGCAGCGTCGTCGCGAGCAACTCGGCCCTCGTGCAGGGCTTGCGCGCCAACCTCGCGCAGTTAGAAACTCACTTGCAGACCTTACGTCTGCAAAATTTGCAACCGAACGCTCCGGCGGTCATCACGCTGCTGAACCAGATCAATTCAACCAAGGAGCAACTGGCGACGATTGAAGGATCGGTCGGTCGCAACAAGAGCGGCGCGGCGCTTTCCGCCGTGATCGCCGAATATGAGCAGCTCGACCTTGAACGCCAGTTCGCGCAGACCATGGTCACGAGTACCATGGCGGCGCTCGACACCGCACGAGCCAGTGCGGCCTCTCAGCACCTCTACATCACCCCTTATGTGCGACCGAGTCTGCCGGAAAGCTCTGTGTATCCGCGACGCCTTCTGACGATCGGCACGGTCGCAGGCCTGGGGCTGATTGTCTGGCTGATCGGGCTTTTGGTCGGTCGCTCCGCCTTCGAACGGCTGGGTTAATCTGGAAATCAATGGAAAGCCCACCGCGCTGTCCGCTCACAGCGCCGCGAAGTCGATCGGCTTGTGACGGTCGAGGGTGCGGGTGACGGGCGGCAGCGGATATTTCAGCCCGGTGGCGCAATTGAACAGAACCGCCTGTTCGTCAGGCCTGATGCGCCCGTCTGCCAAGCTTTGCTTATAGGCGGCATAGGTGGCAGCCCCTTCCGGGCACAGCAGCAGGCCTTCGCTCCGCGCCACCTCCGAGAGCGCCTCGCTGATGGCTTGGTCGGTCACCGCAATGGCGAACCCGCCGCTTTCGCGCACCGCGCGCAGGATCAGGAAATCCCCGATCGCCTGCGGCACCCGGATCCCGGACGCGATGGTATGGGCGTCTTCCCAGCGCGGCGCGTGTTCCTTGCCTTCCTCGTAAGCGCGCACCATGGGCGCGCAGCCGGCCGCCTGCACTGCGACCATGCGTGGGCGCTTCTTTCCGAGGAAGCCGATTGCCTCCAGTTCGGCGAAAGCCTTCCACATGCCGATCAGGCCGGTGCCGCCCCCGGTCGGATACAGGATCACATCCGGGACATCCCAGCCGAGTTGCTCGGCCAGTTCCAGGCCCATCGTCTTCTTGCCCTCGATCCTGTAGGGCTCCTTGAGCGTGGAGACGTCGAACCACCCGACCTTTGACTTGCCTTCACCAACGATTTTGCCGCAGTCGTCGATCAGGCCATTGACGCGATAGACGGTCGCGCCCTGCAGCTCGATCTCGCTGACATTCACTCCCGGAGTATCTTCCGGGCAGAAGATCGTGCTCTTGATGCCGGCGCGGGTGGCATAGGCGGCAAGCGCGGCGCCGGCATTGCCGTTGGTCGGCATCGCCATGTGCTTGATGCCGAGCGCCTTCGCCATAGATACGGCCATCACCAAGCCGCGCGCCTTAAACGAACCGGTGGGCAGGCGGCCTTCATCCTTGACGATGATCTCCCCCGCGCCAAGCTTGGCCGCCAGCTTTGGCAAGGCAATAAGCGGTGTCATCGTCTCGCCGAGGCTGACGATGTCGGCCACGCGGCGCACCGGCAAAAGCTCACGATAACGCCAGAGATCGGGTGGGCGCTGGGTGAGCGCGTTCTTGCTCAGCGCCTGCTTCACACCGGTGAGGTCGTAGCGCACCAGCAACGGCTTCCCGGCGCTCGAAAGGTTCTGCACCGTGTCGGCGGGAAGTTGCTCGCCGGTATAGGCGCATTCGAGATGGGTGACGAAGGTCGGCCGTTCAGTGCTCGTGTTGTCGTCGTGCCGCAACGGGCGCGGCTCCTTCCGTCCGTTCAATGATGTCGAATCCTTTGTCGCGATCGATGATGTAGATCAGTTCGCGCTTGTCCACGAAGACGTCGTTCGTCGCAGGGCCTTTCAAGCCGGAAGCTGGCTCCGGAATGTACCAGCCAGTTTCGCTCGGTGCGCTCGGGTCGCTGATGTCGATCATGCGCAGGCCGCCGGAAAACCAGGTGCAGAACATCGTATTGCCGGTAATCCGCTCCTGGAACTGATGCGCGCCGAAGCGCGAGGTTGCGCGGCTGAAGGGAGAGGCGGATTCTTGCAGGTGAAACATCGCGATCGGCTTGATGTTCGTGAGGTCTTCCATATCGAAGAACCACAAGCCGGCATGCGGCTGACCGGGAATGTGATCGTGCTCTTCGTCCACTGCAGTAGCGACGCGGCGTCCATTCCATTTGTTCGGCAGCGGAACCACCGTATGGGTCGGCTCAGGAAAAGGCGGATGATAATTATGTTCGGCGATGACCTTAAGCTTGGTGATGTCCGAACAATCAAGCACGCGCATGCCGGCGAACCAGACCGAAGCCCACAATTCATTGCCGAAGCGCATGGCATGATGCAGCCGGTGGGAATAGCCCCGCCAGGTCGGCTTTTCGCCACCGTCGATATGCTGGCCGGGCATCCACCAGCGTGAAACTTCCTGCGGCTTGGTGGGATCTTTAATGTCGTAG
>JAXDOO010000098.1:0-8189 GCA_034668865.1 Alphaproteobacteria bacterium | reverse complement strand
TAATGGCGCATGATCTTTTGTTCGGCGACCCGATCCTCTTGCCGGATCATGCGCGGAACAACTTGCCATGCTGGCGAGCGTTTGGCGAGACGGCGCGCGATCAGCAAAAGTGGGCACCGGTTTTGCGTCCGGTCGCGCGCCTACAATAAGATGGCGCATGATCTTCTCGGCGAACCGGCGTCCACTTCGCCGGATCATGCGTGGTCAGGCGCCGAACAAGCCCAGCGCATGCAGGGTCATGATCACCACCGTGCCGGACATCATGCTCCAGAATCCCGCAAGCACCGTGGCGAGCATGACAAACTCGAAACGGCGGCCGACCAGCCGGCGTGCGCGCAACGTGTTGCGCATGATGATGAAGGGCGCGGCAAAAACCAGGAAGGGCACTGCGGCGAAGGTGGAAGGAGCCGGCCCGTCCTTCAACAGGTGAAAGCTCGCGGGACGCTCTGTGAGGTACTGATAGCCTGTCGCGATGAGGCCCGCGAAGGCAAACCCCAACGTCAGGGCAAGCAACAACTCGATCTGCTCGGGAGACACGAAAATCCTCACGCACCAAGGATACGATGGGGATTTTCGCCACCTGGCCGCTCCTGCGCCAGCGGATAGTAAAGCAAAGGTTAATAGCGCCTTAGGCGCGCTGCTCCTTTCGCTTTTTTAGCATCGTGTGCGCCGTGCCATAATCGCCCTTGATTCGTTCGTGGTTTTTCTCATCCAAAGGACGCGACCATGAGCTACGCGATAGGCGGACGATCCCCGCGTCGCGCGCGTAAAGTCAGGCGCAGCCTGCTCCCGCTACCCTTTCTGATCTTCCTCGGCGTCAGCTCGATCGCGGTGGGCTACGTGGGCTATGTGCTGTGGCCGCGCTGGCCCGGGCCGGTCGTCGCGCCCAATACGCCGTCGCTGCCGATCATCGTGGGCGGCACGGCCTTCAACGTGCCGCCGGCCGCGATCCGGCGGCCGGTGCAGCGCAAGCCGGGCACGCAGGAGCGGATCGATCTCGTCTTCGTGTGGCCGTCGCTCGCGCCGCCCGCGAGCGCCGCGGAAGCAGGACCGCAGGGCGCTTCCGCTGGTGTCGAGGCTGCGCATCCGTTCGAGCGCATCTTTTTTGCCATCGCGGCTAGCGACGGCGGCCCGTCGCCGCTGGAGCGCATGCAGACGATCTACCGGCGCTATCTCGCGCCTGAAACGCTGTCGGCGCCCAGCGGACTGATCATGCTCGCCTTCAGGAAAGATACGCCCTATCACGGCGAGGACATGTTCTACACGCCGGACATGCCGGAGCGCTTCATTCTGCGCTGTACGCGCGATGGCTTGGGGCCGACCCCCGGTACCTGCCTGCATGAGCGGCGCATCGGCGGCGCCGATATCACCGTGCGCTTTCCGCGCGCGTGGCTTGCTGACTGGCCCAGCGTGGCCGACGGCATCGATCACTTGATCTCGCGGCTACAGTCGCACACGCAATAAATTCAAGCGACTGAAACTCGGAAGTTAGGCCGTGCTGTTGGGCTCGAGATCAATGCCGAGGATTGGCATCTCGAAAATATAAGAGCGCCCGCCTCGCTGGTCGTCAAGGAACAAGACGCCGATGAATTCCTCGCCGAGATAGGCCTCGACGGAATCCTGCTTGCGCGGCCGCGCCACCACACGCAGCTTCTCGTTGTCGAACTTGCGCTTCAAATAGACGTCTAGACGTTTGGCGTCCTGAGTGCCGCCTTCCGACTCGCCGATCGGAATTTCCATGCGAAGATTGTACGACCGCTCTTCGTCATCGTCGTCCACGGTGAGATCACCGATCGGATCCTCGCCCAAATAAACTTGCGCGGTGTCGCCCTTTTGCGGCGCTATGCGGATGCGCACATTGCCGAATAAGCGCTTCAGATAAGCTTCAACCTGCTGAGTTTCCTTGACGTCCACGCCTACTGCTCCAGTTCGATTGCGCGCGCCTAGCGCCCCTCATTTAGAGGGCACATGCACCTTCTTGGCGCCGGGGTCAAATCCCCGCGTCGTACAGCATCTGGTCCATGAAGCGCGACGGCTCGGCGCAGCCAGCGGTGCCTACCACCTTGGCCGGAACTCCGGCGACAGTGACGTTATTCGGCACGGCCTTGACCACCACGGAGCCGGCGGCGACGCGGGCGCAATGGCCCACTTCGATATTGCCGAGGATTTTTGCCCCGGCGCCGATCATCACCCCGCGGCGGATTTTCGGATGGCGGTCCTCGTGTTCCTTGCCGGTACCGCCGAGCGTGACGCCATGCAGCATGGAGACGTCGTCCTCGATGACCGCGGTCTCGCCGACTACCACTCCGGTGGCGTGGTCGAGGAAAATGCCGCGCCCGATACGGGCGGCCGGATGGATATCGACCTGGAACACCGACGACGAACGGCTTTGGAGATAGAGAGCGAAATCCCTACGGCTTTTGTTCCAAAGCCAATGCGCTAGACGATGCGTCTGGATGGCATGAAAGCCTTTGTAATAGAGCACGGGCTCGAGCGGCCGATGCGTGGCGGGATCGCGATCCATCACCGCGGCAATGTCAGCACGGAAGGCATCCCCGATGCCGGGATCTTCCTCAATCGCCTCGCTATAAGCCTGGCGGATCACGTCGCCCGAGACGTCGGCATGCGCCAGGCGCTCCGAGAGCCGATGTACGATGGCGGCTTCCAGCGTGTCGTGATGCAACAGCGTCAGATAGATGAAGGTCGCCAGCTCGGGTTCACGCCGGACGACTTCCTCAGCCTCGCGGCGAATACGCGTCCAGACCGGATCGACTTTCTCGATCACTGTCGGCTTGAGCTGCTGGGCCATTCCTGCCTCCACGCCTTAAACCAGGGCCGGGCTTCTAGCACAGATCGGGAGCCGCGCCGACCCCGGCAAGGTGAGGATCAGGGACGCGCGTTAAGAAAGTCGATCGCGGCAGCCTTGAACACCTTGTCCCCTACTGCAAGCATGTGATCCCGATTGGGAATTTCCAATGCCTCGCCTTTCGGCAACAGGCTCGCCAGCGGCTGCGGAGCCCCGGCGATGGGATCCCTGCCGCCCACGACGACCAAGGCAGGAACCTGAATGGTGGCCACCTCGTCCCGGCTCAAAAGCTGCCGTGAGCCCCGGATGCAGGCAGCCAGCGCCCGGCGGTCCGAGCCAGTCTGGTCGGCAAAGGCGCGGAACATGCGACCGACCGGATCGCTGACGTGCTCGAGCGATGGCGCTTCCAACGCTTCGGCAATGGAGTCCGGCAGGCCCGCCCCTTCCACCAGCTTGATGCCAAGCCCACCTAGTATCAGAGAGCGCACCCGATCCGGATGCCTCACCGCCAGTAACGCGCTGATCCGCGCACCCATGGAATAGCCCATCACATCCGCTCGCTCGATCTGCAGATGATCGAGCAGCGCGCGCACGTCTTCCGCCATGAGGCTGATGTGATAATCCGCAGATTCATAGAGCTTGCTGGACTCGCCATGTCCGCGATCATCGAGCGCGATTACGCGCCGGCCCGCGCCTGTCAGCGTCGCGGTCCAGCTCGGACGCACCCAGTTCACCTCCTTGCTGGAAGCAAATCCATGCACCAGCACGATCGGGTCGCCCTCACCCTCGTCGAGAAAGGCGATCTCGACCGCGCCGTTGCGAAAACTTGGCATGCAAGGGAGTCCCTGGACGAGAGATCAGAAATGGCCTCTAAGCGGCAACGACGGGTTCGTTCCGTTGCAGCGCGCGCAGCTTGCGTTTTTGCAGGCGGCGCCAGGTCATTCGCTCAACCGCGCCCTTGCAGGACGCGACGAACCCCAAGAGGGTAACGATCGCGCCGACGATCCATAGAGACAAATTCAGCGTAGTAAGGCTCAAGGCGATGGCGCCCCGACCCAGCAGCTTCAGTGTCGCCCGTGTCTTGCTGCCCTGCTTTTCGGCGAGTTGCGCCACCCGCGCCATCTCACGCGGATTCTCCGCGATCTTCAATCCATCGAGCGCGGCCTGAGTTCCGGCCTTGTCCTGCACGCGCCCGACATTGCGCACGAGCTGCATCAGCCCGCCCGCCTTTTCCACCTTCACCGCTTCGCGCGCCGCGCGGACCGCCACCGCCGGCTCAGTCAGGCTCGCTCCGGCGATGGCGCGCTCAAGCATGGGCCAATCGATGACCTCGCGCAGCGAGCGCCCAATCCAATCGGCAATGCCAGCGCTCATACGACCGGTTTTGCGGGCGGCTTTCGCCACCGACACACCGATGCGGGCCGGCGTCGCTGCGCCGAAGCTTGCATAGGTGCCCGCTGTGATCGCTAACCCGATACAGGCTAGGCCGAGCACCAACTCATCGGCATTTTGACCGCTTGCCAATCGCGAACCTTCGCGCACCGCATCGCGTACGTCGCCGAAAACGAAAAAGTCGCCGAGCGCGGTGCCAGCCAATCCCACCACATCATCCGGCTCGCCGGTGACAAAGCCGCGTGCAAAGGTTTCCGCCATATGAGTGGTGGAACTGGCTTCCGCCACAGCCGCAGTGACTTTCTCCGCCAACGGCGTATCCACAACGATGCCACGATCCTGCGCCAGGTCGACAAAGCTTTTGGCAAGGTCGGCGTCGTTGACCGCGAGCGCCGACTCGATCTCGCGCCGGATCACATCGGGATTGACGACTTGATCGAGCCCATAGTCGGCGATCTTCGCAGGATCGTTGTCGGTCGCAAGGATCGATTCCGCTTCGATACCGCGCGGCACCATGATGAGTGCCGTCACGCCGTAGCCGATGGCTGTCAACAAGGTAAGCACCACCGGCCATCGCCGCGGGCGGAGCGTTCCAGCAGGCAGACCGCGGGCAATCGCATCGCTAGGGGGTATGATCATGGATGAGCTTGGCGCCATTTATGTACCACGGGGAAAACGCTTAGGATTCGAAGCAGTTCCGAAAATTGGCCGGCAGCCTTCATGACTAATGCTTCACCCTGCGCGACCAGCAAAAGTGGCTCCCGTTTGCCGTCCTCGCGCACTGGTGCATGATCTTATCGGCGAACCGCTCCCACTTTCGCCCGGATCATGCACTAGGAATCGTCCCGCCGGCTCGTTATGGTGCGGCGCAATCGCAAAAAGCGCAAACAACAGGCCGTATCATGGCGGAAAGAATCGTTCCTCATTTCCATAACCAGTCCGGCGCCGCTGTCATTGAGATCGGCGCGCATGAATTCATGTGCATTGGCGCGCTGCCGCCGTTCGACCATCCGCACATCTTCCTCGACATGGGAGATGAATCCGAAATCGTCTGTTCCTATTGCTCAACGCTTTACCGGCTCGACCCCGCACTTGATCCGCATGCGGCGCGGCCCGAAGAATGCGCCTGGCGCGAGGCGGCGACCGCCTGATACTCGCCGCGACGGAGACCACCGGTGTCGCGCACCATCCTGATTGCCGGCGGCGGTATCGCCGGCTTGACCGCGGCACTGGCGCTCGCCCAAAAAGGCTTTCGTGCCGTCGTCTTCGAGCAATCGAAAAAACTTGAGCCGATCGGCGCAGGCATCCAGCTGTCGCCCAATGCGATGCATGTGCTGCTGGGGCTCGGGCTCGGGGACGCCCTGCGCCCGCACGTCGTCTCGCCCGCGGAGATCCGCATCCGGAAGGCGAGTACTGGCAACGACATCGTGCGGGTGCCGCTTGGGTCCTATGCGCAGCAACGCTATGGCGCGCCCTACTGGATGATCCATCGCGGCGACCTGCAGGCCGTCCTGCTGGATGCCGTCCGCGCCCTTCCCGATGTGACGCTGACGCTTGGCGGCAAGGTGCAGGACTATGCGGTGCACGCCAACGGGGTCACCGCCCAGGTCCGTTTCGAGGCCAAGACCGGCGAGGAACGCTGCGTCGGGCTGATCGGCGCCGACGGGCTGTGGTCCACCATCCGTGATCGGCTCGGCTATAACGATCCGCCGCATTTCAGGAAACGGACCGCCTGGCGCGCAGTGATTCCGGCGGACGCGGTGGGCAAACAAGCGCGCGAGGCTTCGATCAATCTCTGGCTCGGGCGCCGCGCGCATCTGGTGCATTATCCGATCCGTGCCGGCAGCGCGATCAATATCGTGGCGATCCTGCGTGATGGCACACCGAAGCCCGGCTGGAACAACACCGGCCCGCGCGACGAAATCCTGGCGACCTTCCGCAAATGGGCGGCACCTGCGAGCAATATCGTCGCGGCACCGCAAAACTGGACGACCTGGACGCTCTACGATCGACCGCGTCTGCGCCGCTGGGGCGACGGCCCGACTACCATGATCGGTGACGCGGCGCATCCGATGCTACCGTTCCTCGCCCAGGGCGCCGCAATGGCGATCGAGGATGCCGCCGTGCTGGCCGATTGCATGGCCAAAACTCCAGATGACACTGCCGGGGCCATGCGGCGTTATGAATCGCTGCGCAATAACCGCACCACGCGCGCGCAGAAGGCCGCGTCGCGGAATGGTTTGCATTACCACGCCGCCGGCGTAGAAGCTGCGGTGCGCAATGCCGCGCTGCGCGTGATGGGCGGCGCGGGCTTGCTCAAACGCTACGACTGGCTCTATGGCTGGCGAATGACGCCGCAGCCGCCCAGATAACAACCCATGGCAGCCCATAATCCGGAAGCTCGCACCAGCCACGGCGATCACGGACACACTAATCAAGGACATGGCGGTCACGGACAGCCACAGGCCGGGGGCGTGATCGACCCGGTCTGCGGCATGACCGTCGATCCGCACAAAACACCGCACCGCGCGGAATATGCGGGTCATCCTTATTACTTCTGCTCTGCCGGCTGCCGCGCGAAATTCGTGGCCGATCCGGCGCGCTATCTCGGCGAGGTAAAGAAGCCGGCGCCGATGCCGGAGGGCACGGTCTATACCTGTCCGATGCATCCGGAAATTCGTCAAGTCGGTCCGGGCTCCTGCCCCATTTGCGGCATGGCGCTCGAGCCTGAGCTCGTCACCGCAGAAACAGGCCCCAATCCAGAACTGGTCGACATGACCCGCCGTTTCTGGATCGGCACGGCGCTAAGTCTGCCAGTGGTCATTCTGGAAATGGGCGCGCATCTGGCCGGCGCGCATGGCTTCATTTCACAAACGCAATCGAACTGGGTTCAATTCGCACTGGCGACCCCGGTCGTGCTGTGGGCCGGTTGGCCGTTCTTTGTGCGGGGCTGGCAGTCGCTGCTCACGCGCAATCTCAATATGTTCACGCTGATCGCGCTCGGCGTGGGCGTGGCCTATCTCTACAGCGTTATCGCGACGCTGGCGCCGCAGCTGTTTCCGGACGCCTTCCGTGGCCATGACGGCGCGGTCGCGGTGTATTTCGAGGCCGCCGCGGTCATCACCGTGCTGGTGCTGCTCGGCCAAGTGCTGGAACTGCGTGCGCGCGAGCGCACCTCCGGCGCCATTCGCGCTCTGCTCGATCTTGCGCCGAAAATGGCTCGACGCGTCAAGCAAAGTGGCGACGACGAGGAGATCCCGCTGGACGCCGTCGCTGTCGGCGACCTCCTGCGCGTGCGGCCGGGCGACAAAATTCCAGTCGACGGCGCGGTGACCGAAGGTTCTTCTTCCATCGACCAGTCGATGGTGACCGGGGAGTCGATGCCGGTGAGCATAACTGCCGGCGGAAAAGTCATCGCCGGCACCTTGAACCAGCGCGGCAGCTTTATCATGCGCGCGGAAAAAATCGGCCGCGACACACTCCTCGCCCGCATCGTGCAGATGGTAGCGCAGGCGCAGCGCAGCCGCGCCCCGATCCAGCGTCTTGCCGACCAAGTGGCGGGATGGTTCGTGCCCGCTGTGATCGCCGTTGCCGTGCTGGCTTTCGTTGCCTGGGCGATGTTCGGGCCGGAGCCGCGTTTCGCTTTCGGCCTCGTGGCCGCCGTCAGCGTCCTCATCATCGCCTGCCCCTGCGCGCTCGGCCTCGCCACCCCGATGTCGATCATGGTCGGGGTTGGGCGCGGCGCGGAGGCCGGCATCTTGATCAAAAACGCCGAAGCGCTGGAGCGGATGGAGAAAATCGACACCCTGGTTGTCGACAAGACCGGCACGCTGACCGAAGGCAAGCCCAAAGTCACACGCGTCGTGGCGGGCTCCGGTTTCGATGAAACCGAAGTGCTGCGGCTGGCCGCCAGCGTCGAGCGTGCCAGCGAGCATCCGCTCGCGGCTGCGATTGTTCAAGCGGCGGAAGAAAAGCGGATTCCGCTTGCAGC
>JAXDOO010000097.1:0-6440 GCA_034668865.1 Alphaproteobacteria bacterium | reverse complement strand
TTTTCTCGATCTCGGCGAGCGACAGCTGGTCGGCGTCGCGCACCACGGGCACGACCAGGCCCTTCTCGGTGCCGACCGCCACGCCAATGTGGTAGTAATTCTTGAACACGATATCGGTGCCGTCGATCTCAGCATTCACCGCCGGAATGTCCTTCAGCGCCTGCACACAGGCGCGCAGGAAGAAGCCCATGAAGCCGAGCTTCGTGCCGTGCTTCTTCTCAAACACCTCTTTGTATTGCGCCCGCAATTTCATTATCTCGCTCATGTCGACCTCGTTGAAGGTCGTGAGCATGGCGGCGGTATTCTGCGCGTCCTTCAGCCGGCGCGCGATGGTCTGGCGCAGCTTGGTCATGCGCACGCGTTCTTCGCGCGCGGCATCGTCCGGCGGCGAGGGTGCGCGCGCCTGCATGGCGGAGGTCTGCGCCACCGGCGTGGGCTGCGCGGCAGCGCGTTCGATCGCGGCCATCATGTCGCCTTTGGTGACGCGGCCGTCCTTGCCGGAGCCGGGAACGGCAGAGACATCCATGCCGCTTTCCGCCGACAGCTTGCGCACCGAAGGCGCAAGCGGCGCCTCGTCCGCCGCGGATTTCGCACGCGGCTTCACTTCCTCGGGGCCAGCGCCGATCGGCTTCGTGGTGTCGGTTTTCTGATCAGGCCGACTGGTAGGAGCGGCAACGCTCTTGTCCTTTGCCGCTCCAGCGCCTTCCTTGATCTGGCCCAGCAGAGCGCCCACCGCGACGGTTTCACCATCCTTGGCGGCGATCTCGGATAGCACGCCTGCAGCCGGAGCCGGCACCTCGATGGTCACCTTGTCGGTTTCGAGTTCAACCAAAGGCTCATCGACTGTCACGGAATCGCCGGCACGCTTGAACCATTTTCCGATGGTCGCCTCGGTGACGGATTCCCCGAGGGTAGGGACGCGGATGTCAACCATGTCACCGATCCTTGAATGCCGCGTTCAACCTAGCGCCTCTTCGAGGAATTGCTTGAGTTGCGTAAGGTGCTTGGACATCTGGCCGACCGCGGTCGATGCCGAGGCTGGGCGCCCGGCATAGCGCACGTGCCGATGTTTGGCGCCGATCTGGTTGAGCACCCATTGCAGGAAGACATCGACAAAGAACCAGGCGCCCATGTTGCGCGGTTCTTCCTGGCACCAGACGATCTCAGCCTGTTTGAAGCGCGACAGCTCGGTGACCAGCGCCTTGGTCGGGAACGGATAGAGCTGCTCTACCCGCAAAAGATAAATGTCGTCGACGCCACGCTTCTCCCGCTCCTCGTAAAGGTCGTAATAGACCTTTCCTGAGCACAGCACGACGCGGCGGATCTTGTCGTCTGAAACAAGCTTGATCTTCTCGCTCTGGAGCAACTGCGCGTCATCCCACAACAGCCGATGAAAAGAGGTGCCGCTCGCCATTTCGTCGAGCCGGGATACCGCGCGTTTGTGGCGCAGCAGGCTCTTTGGCGTCATCAGGATCAGCGGCTTTCTAATCTCCCGCTTAAGTTGCCGGCGCAGGATATGAAAGAAGTTCGCCGGCGTGGTGCAACAGGCGACCTGCATATTGTCTTCGGCGCACATTTGCAGGAAGCGCTCGAGCCGGGCGGAGGAATGCTCCGGTCCCTGCCCTTCATAACCATGCGGCAACAGGCAGACCAGGCCCGACATGCGCAGCCACTTGCGTTCGCCCGAGGAAATGAATTGGTCGAACACCACTTGCGCGCCGTTGGCGAAGTCGCCGAATTGCGCTTCCCATAGCGTCAGCGCATTGGGCTCTGCGAGCGAATAGCCATATTCGAAGCCAAGCACCGCCTCCTCTGAAAGCATCGAGTTGATGACCTCGAAGCGAGCCTGCTTGTCGCCAACATGATTGAACGGCGTGTAACGGTCCTCGTTTTCTTGATCGAACAGCACCGAATGGCGCTGGGAGAAGGTGCCACGCTCGGTATCCTGGCCGGAAAGCCGGACCGGATTGCCGTCGAGCAACAGCGAGCAGAAGGCGAGCGCCTCCGCGGTCGACCAGTCAATGCCCTCGCCGCTCGCGATCGCCTTGGCGCGCGCGTCGAGGAAGCGCTGGATGGTGCGGTGAACATGGAAGTCCGGCGGAACGACGGTGATCTTCTCGCCGATCTCCTTGAGCGTCTCTATCTCTACACCGGTATTCCCGCGCCGCGGATCGTCTTGATCGCGAGCCGCCTTCATGCCGGCCCAGCGCCCATCAAGCCAATCAGCGCTATTCGACTGATAACCTTGACTGGCTTCGAGCTCGGCATCGAGGCGAGCTCGCCAATCGGATTTCATCTTTTCAACTTCGCCCTCGGTGATGACATCTTCGGCGACAAGCTTCTTGGCGTAAATGTCTAGCGTCGCGGGATGGGTCGCGATGGCCTTGTACATCAATGGCTGGGTGAATGAAGGCTCGTCGCCTTCATTGTGGCCATGCCGGCGATAGCAGAACATGTCGATGACGACGGGTTTCTGGAATTTCTGTCGGAACTCCGTCGCTACCTTGGCTGCGAATACCGCGGCTTCCGGATCGTCGCCGTTGACGTGAAAGATCGGCGCCTCGATCATTTTGGCGACGTCGGAGGGATAGGGCGACGAGCGCGAATAGCGCGGATAGGTGGTGAAGCCGATCTGGTTGTTGATGATGAAGTGGACCGAGCCGCCGGTGCGATGCCCCCTCAATCCGGAGAGGCCAAAGCATTCGGCGATGACGCCTTGACCGGCGAAAGCCGCGTCGCCGGAGATCAACAACGGCATGACCATGCTCCGGTCTTCCGGCGTGGCGCCGTGCTGGTCCTGTTTCGCGCGCACTTTGCCCAGCACCACCGGATTGACGATTTCCAGATGCGAAGGATTGGCGGTCAACGAGAGGTGCACGCGGTTGCCGTCGAACTCGCGGTCAGACGACGCGCCGAGATGGTATTTGACGTCGCCGGAACCCTCGACTTCGTCCGGGGTCATCGAGCCGCCTTTGAACTCGTGGAAGATAGCGCGATGCGGCTTGGCCATCACCTGCGACAGCACATTGAGCCTGCCGCGATGAGCCATGCCGAGCACGATCTCTTTGACGCCGAGCGCGCCGCCGCGCTTGATGATCTGTTCAAGCGCCGGGATCATGGATTCTCCGCCGTCCAAGCCGAAGCGCTTGGTGCCGGTGAATTTGACATCACAGAATTTCTCGAAGCCGTCTGCCTCCACGAGCTTGTTGAGGATCGCGCGCTTGCCTTCGCGGGTGAAAGTGATCTCCTTGTCCTTGCCCTCGATGCGCTCCTGCATCCAGCCTTTCTGCGTGGCGTCGGAGATATGGAGGAACTCGACGCCAAGCGTTTGACAATAAGTGCGTTGCAGGATGGCGACGATCTCGCGTACCGAGGCGAATTCGAGTCCGAGCACCTTGTCGAGGAAAATCTTGCGGTCTAAATCAGCTTCGGTGAAGCCATAGGAACGCGGATCAAGCTCCTCATGATTTTGCGGCGTCGCGAGACCGAGCGGATCGAGATTGGCGTGCAAATGTCCGCGCGCACGATAGGCGCGGATCAACATCAGCGCATGAATGGAATCGCGCGTCGCTTGCTGCACCTCAGCGGCTGAAAGCTCGACGCCGCGGGTCTGCGCCGAAGCCTTCAGCTTGTCGCCGACGGCTTTGGCCGCTTCCGCCCATTCGCCGGTGAGTGCGGAGATCAATTCGCCGCTCTCCCGTGCGGGCCAATTCGGCCGCTTCCACGAGGGGCCGCGCGCCATCTTCGCCACTTCTTCGGGACTGTCTTTCAGGCTTTCGAAGAATCCGCGCCACTCGGCATTGACCGCCTGGGGGTCCTTTTCGTACCGGGCGTAGAGGTCCTCGATATAGGAAGCGTTGCCGCCGTAGAGGAAAGAGGAGAGAGCAAAGGCGGCGTTCGCGTCTTGACGGGACATGCAAGCGATCCTGATTGGCGGGCCGGCAGGAACACCTTCCCGATAATGACTCTGCCGCGCCAAGGCGAGGGCATTGGCCGGCACCCGCCGTTCTACCTTACTTAATATGCGGATTTTATGAAGAAAGGCCAAAACTTTGAACTCGTGTTCAGTTCATTCAACCCGGTCGCGCGCGCCTTTGCAGACCGTGCTGCCGCCTTCGGCCATGGCGACATAGAACCTCTGGCCCTCGATGAGCGGGATCGGCTCGGATTCAATGACAGCGTCCGGCTGGTCGCCCGGCCCTTCCGCGATGACCCAGGCGCCCGATTCCGGGGCCTCGTGCGGATATTGCCCGCGCTGGTTCGCGCCGAGGAATGCCTGCAGCGCCAGCTCGCGATTGGCCGTCTTGCAGAATAGCAGCGGCCGGCCCTCGCCCTTGGCTTTCACCTCGCGCACGAAGTCGAGCATGCGTTGTCCGGACAGATCCTTGGCCTGCTCGCTGAGGAAATGAAAATAGACCGTGAGTCCGACGATCACCGCCGGCACGGCGGCGACACTCGTGCGCAGCAGCACTTGCCCGCGCCAGCAGTAAACTGCGGCCCAGGCGCAGATCACCGCGACCAGCGGAAAGAAGGGCGCGACGCGGTCGCCACGCTGGCTTCCCACCAGGAGGAAAGGGATCGCCAGCAACAGGATGTAGAGCACGACCGGCGCGAGCGGATGCGCGCGCCATTGCCGCCAGGGAAAAAACCAGGCCGCGACCAGCAGCAACAACGACCAGGGCAGAAAATGTGAGATCACCCAAAGCGGCACTTGCCAGGCGGTGATCACGCCGGAATACCAGTCGCCCTCAAATTGTCCGCCGAGTTCCTGGTCGACCAGAATGTTGCGGAAATGCTCCGGCGCCAAAACATAGACGGCGACCGGCCAGGCGAGCGCGACAGCCAGCGAGATCGGCGCGCCGATAATGGGTCGTAAACGACGGCTCGCGTCCCAGCCGCCGTGAAAAAGCTTGGCGGCGAGGAAAGCGTAAGCGACAGGAATGATCGCGATCGGACCTTTGGCGAGGGCCGCCAGGCTCGCCGCGAGCCAGAATACAAAGGCCCAACCAGCGCCCTGCGGAGGCTGCAACGCAAGCGCACGGTTGGCGGCGTAAAAGCTCAGCGTCAAACAGAAAACCAGGACCATGTCCGGGCGCGCGGCGAAGGCGAGCCGCAGCGCCATTTCTGAAAGCCCGTAGAAAGTGAGCGCCAGCAGCGCCGCCCATTCCGCAGCGGTGAGGCCGAGCCATCCGCCATGCGGCGGCATCTGCACGAACAGGTCGCGCGCGATCAGGTAAATCAATGCCAGCGTCGCGAAAAATGCCAGCAGCGACGGCGCCATGAAGGTCAATTCGTTCGGACCAAAAGGCGCGACCAAGAGCGCGGAGAGAGAATTCACCAGCGGCGGCTTGGTGGCGAGGAAGCCGTCGGCGTCGGCAGCGAGCAGGAAATTGCCGTTACGGACGATGTCGATGGTATAGGACACCATGCGCGACTGATCGCGCGAGACGATGTCCGAGGGCGACAGGATGCGGATCGCCAGGGTGAGGACGATGAGGAAAAACACCAGTCCCGCGGCCAGCGCAAAACGCGGAGAGTGAGCCGGGAACATCCGCGAGCCAGGCGACATGCTTACCCTCGCGCGCGCAGCTTTCAGCCGCGGTGTTTTTGCAAAACCTCAGCCAGCGTCGTGCCAAGTCGCGCGGGCGACGGCGAGACCGTGATGCCAGCAGCTTCCATCGCCGCGATCTTGGACTCCGCGTCGCCTTTGCCGCCGGAGATGATAGCGCCGGCATGGCCCATACGGCGGCCCGGCGGCGCGGTGCGCCCGGCGATGAAGCCGACCATCGGCTTCTTGCGGCCGCGCTTGGCCTCTTGCTTGATGAATTCCGCAGCGTCTTCCTCGGCCGAGCCGCCGATCTCGCCGATCATGATGATCGCTTCGGTCGTCTTGTCGGCGAGGAACAGATCGAGCATCTCGATAAAATCGGTGCCGTTGACCGGATCGCCGCCGATGCCGACGGCCGTGGTCTGGCCCAAGCCCTCGCGCGTGGTCTGGAACACCGCTTCATAGGTGAGCGTGCCGGAGCGCGAGACGATGCCGACCTTGCCGGGCTTGAAGATGTTGCCCGGCATGATGCCGATCTTGCATTCGCCTGCCGTCATGACGCCGGGGCAGTTCGGTCCGATCAGCCGGGATTTCGAGCCGCACAGCGCGCGCTTGACCTTCACCATGTCGACCACCGGGATGCCTTCGGTGATGCAGATGATCAGCGGCACTTCGGCCGCGATGGCTTCGGTGATGGCGTCGGCGGCGCCGGCCGGCGGCACATAGATCACGCTGGCGTCGCAGCCGGTTTCTTCGCGCGCTTCGGCCACGGTGTCGAACACCGGCAGCCCAAGATGCATGGCGCCGCCCTTGCCGGGCGAAACGCCGCCGACCATCTGCGTGCCATAGGCGATGGCCTGCTCGGAATGGAAGGTGCCGTTCTTGCCGGTAA
>JAXDOO010000096.1:0-3695 GCA_034668865.1 Alphaproteobacteria bacterium | reverse complement strand
AGCTGGACCTATGTATGGTGCCGGAGAAGCGGTCGCCTGTCCGCCGCGAAGGTCGCTGAGGAGCTCGCGGCCCTGATTCTGGCGGTTGCCGGCGTTGTCGAGCCAAAGCAACGTCTCAATCGAAAACGGGCAAGCGCTACGCGGAGACGAACCTAGTCTGGGTTCGCCGTTCCAATTTCGCAAAGTGGCGTGATGATCGCGGTATCCTATCGAGCGTGGGCAGTACGGCCGCGGCCGGCGAGACGGTGATGTCGCCGAGATAGCGCGAATCGGCCTGGGCATTGTCGAGAACGACGTCGGCGATAGTCGACGCGGCGCCATTCGTGCGCATAAGGGTTGCCTCCGCGCGGATCGTGTTGCCGCGGACGACAGGGTCAACCTGCGTTCAAAATGGGCGGTTCGGGTATAGTTTGATCCCATGACCGCTGATGTCGGGCACCCGCTCTTTCGAATTCGCTGCATCCTGACGGCGACTGCGACATGTGCGGAGACGGCCCGTAATTTCGCGACCCTCGACGCGGAGGAATCGGAAAATGCCGCGCGTTTTTTCGCGGCCGACGATCGGCGGGATTATGCCGCCGCACACGCGTTGCTACGGCGGACGCTGACGGTCGCGGCGCCTGCAATCAGGCCGGAGAAGTGGAGATTCGCGGGCACCGTATTTGGCTGGCTTCAAGCTCGAAGTCTCTCAATCGTCCGTAACTGTTGATTATTTTGCGGGCCAGCTACTGACCGATAACTGCTGAGTATGCATGGGTTCCAACAAGAATTCGTTCAATTTCGAGCACTCGCGAGCCGGGACAGCGATGCCGCAGGCACGCGCCCCTTGGGGCTCGATTCGCCCTTGAGCGCTCCGAGCTGCCAACGCGTTCCCGCAGAGACTACGCCTGAGCGCGTGGCGGCCTGCTGATGGGCTGCGGCGGATATCCGCGTTTCACCAGACTGCCCCACATCTGCAGCACGGTGCGCTTGCCCGCCGAGAGGTCGCGCGTGATCGGCATCGCAAGCGTGCTTTCCGCGAAGTAGCTGGGCGCAATCAGCGCCAGCACCTGATCGACGGCCGCCTCCACGCGCTGGCGATCACCGAGCGGCACGAAGCGCAGCATCACCGGATAGATCATGTCGTAGAGATAAAGGATCTTCGAGTACACGAAGTCCCACGCCTTCGTCGGGTCGTAGGCCTTTGCCGGGTCGCTGGGCGAATTCCAGAGATCCACGAACTCATCAATGAAGTTATCGTCGAACGAGAGGACCCTGATGGCCGCGAAGTACGTGATGCTCGAATCCACCGTGTTGTCGAAATCGTAAGTGGGTTGGGGGCGTTGGCTGCCGGTCTCGAACGGATAGAACACCAGCACCGGCAAGCCGGCGCTCGCCGCCGAAATGGTCACCTTGGCGGATCCGTTCACAACTTCGACGACCGTCACTAGGGTCTGGATCGGGGTCCCTTTCCCGCTCGGATCGGTCACGGTGACCACGCTCGACTGACCGCTCGTCACGTTCACTATCTGCGGGTTCTTATCAGCAATGGCGAGAACCGCGGCGCCGAGATAACGCGTCGGATCAGCGGACAGGAGATACGGCGCGTACTTCGCCACGAGCAGCTTGGCGTTCTGGGCGCGCTGTCCTTTGTATGACACCGCCACTTCGAATGTCTTGGTTTCGCCCGCGTTGAGATAGATGCCGCGGTCGTCGGTCTGCGCCACCCAAGGCTGCTCGACCAGCGCATCGACGGTGTTCTTCGACGCAGGGCTTGTCGGAGTGGGCGCGATCGCCGGCGCACGAAGGATCAGCGTGCCTTTCTCGATCTTGTCTTTGAGGTTTGCATCAAGCTTGATATCGATGATTCCCCCATTAGCCTCATAGCTGCTCTGATCGTAGTCCTTGGGGGCGAAGGTGGCGATCGGCGCACCACTATCCTCCTTGAGCCAGAGGGAGACCTCGCCCAGGTCGATCTTGTTGCCCGGCCAAAACCACTCGGGGAACGTGTTGAGGGCGTCGATCGAAAGAATGTAATTGTCCGAATCATTCTTGTTTTCGCGGTTCACTTCGACGAGGGCGACGCCCAGCGTCACGACTCCTTTCGGATCAGCAGTCGGAACGTTGATATTGGGCAGCGAGGCCTCGGGCCTCGGCCCGGGCCCCCCCTGCGGGCCGCCATGAATGGTCTGAGAGGTCAGCTTCGCGGTCGCTGATCCTTCGGGATTGTCGATTTGGATTGGCGGACCCCCGGTCGCGAGAAAACGCCCTCCTGGCCCGCTGGAAAGCTCATCGTTGAACCAGGGTCCGATCACCCCAAGAACACGGCTGAAGCAGGGATTGACGAACTGATTTTCCGTTTGAAGCGCTTGCTTGTACATCGCCGGAGCGTCTGCCAGCACTTCGGGCGCTTTAGGAGAGCCATTGAAATAGCCGTTCTGGTAATAGAGGTTCAGATAGGTATTAAAGCGCACCATCACGCCGCGGGCTTGCCCGCTATCGATCATGTTTTGCAGCGCTTTCAAAAGCGATGAATTGGCGGAATTTCTTATGACCAGCCCCTCGCCTGCGGGAAAGCAGGTTTGCCAGGTCACCGAGGTGTGCCCGGCGCTCGGCAGGTTGGGATTCCTGAGACCACCGATGAAGTGCTGATGCATGCGGCGATAACAGCGGCCCGCAATGCCAGTGGCTTCATCACCGAATTGCAAGCTGTTGAAGTAGATCTGACTGCTGTACGAGCTCGCCGGATTGTTGTCGACGAGGCGGCCGGGGCGCGCCGCGTCCGCGCTCCCGAACAGGTCTCCAATCAGGGCGATCGGTTTTCCGATCAATGGGTCCTGTGTGACCGGCGAATTGAATCCCGAGGCTCCGCCAGTGATGCGGCTTTTGCGGTCGATTCCCTGGCCCGGGTCGGAGAATTGCACGAAGTAGCAGGCGTTGGTGCCGAAATAATTCCATTCTGCCGGGGGGCTGTAGAGGGTATTGCCCTTCTTGTCCTTGCCCCAGGCACGCGTCGTCGTCATCCAATCTCGGAACGTCGTGGTGAAGTTCGTCTGGTCGATGCCGAACTGTTTCAGGTAATCCCAGTTCAACGCCGCCTTGTCGTAGGCGTAGGTCGGAAACTGGTCATTGTTGTTTCCGGTCGGCGGATCCCAGGACATGAACCCCTGGAAGTAGATGCGCGGAAACGAAAGAACGCTCATGGCCGTGCCTCCTGTGCGCCCGGTCGGGGGTTGGTCCGGTCAGCGCTGCCACTGCGCGCGCTTGAGCGACCAGATGAAATCCAGCGGGTTGTATCCGGGAGTTGGCGGCGGATTGCCCGTGTAATAGGTAATTCCGCCGCCCTGCTGCTTGACGATGCTGAAATAGCCCTCGGCCGGCGAGTAGCTCGCGATCGCATGGCAGGTTACGCACGATGAGGCCTGCTGGAATGCGGTCTCGATCTGCGAATTGGCGAGCAAGATCGGCTTGCCCGAAGAATCGACGAATTGCCACTGCGTGCCGATCAGCTGATAGTTGGCAAAGATTGAACCCATCTGCTTGAGCTTGCCGCGATAGCGCTGGTTTGCCGCCTTGACCGACGGCGCGATCGGCAGCTTGTTGGTCGCTCGCGTAAACTGGTCGTCGTAAACGTTCTGGAACGTCATCCAGAGCCACTGCGGCACCGGCTTCGAGATGATGTGCATGCCGCTCAGCGCGGCGCGCCCGACCTTGTA
>JAXDOO010000095.1:0-9670 GCA_034668865.1 Alphaproteobacteria bacterium | reverse complement strand
AAACTGCCGGGGACGAATTAACGCGATTTCTGTTGGTTGATTGCGCGCGGGGGACTGTCTATCACCGCGCGACTAGTCTTTGCTGCGCAACATAATCCTGAGGCACGGTGCGCTCGATCATCTCTTTCTTCCGAGGCAAGCCCCGCAAGTCGGGGCGGCATCCGGCGGCCAGCCGCTGGGCGATGGACGGCGCCTTTGCGGCGCAGCCGATGACGCTGCCCCGCGAGGCCGCGGCCGTCACCGCTGTGCGCCGGCCGCCAGCTCCGACTTCCGCTGCAGAGCACGGCGCCCCGCCCGCTATGGCGCAGAACCAGGGCTATCTTGCCGCGCATGGGGTGGAGAAAAGCTTCGTCGGACGCAAGGTCGTCAAAGGCGTGAGCCTTTATGTGAGGCGCGGCGAGGCGGTCGGCCTGCTGGGTCCGAACGGGGCAGGTAAGACCACGGTTTTTTACATGATCACCGGTCTGATCAAGGCGGACCGCGGCCGCATCGAACTCGACGGCCACGACGTCACCGGCTTTCCCATGTACCAGCGCGCGCGGCTCGGCATCGGCTATTTGCCGCAGGAGGCCTCGATTTTTCGCGGGCTGAATGTGGAAGATAATATCCGCGCGGTGCTGGAGGTGGTGGAGCCCAACCGCCGTCGGCGCGAGGCCGAGCTGGAAGCCTTGCTCGACGAATTCAACATCACGCTCCTGCGTAAGACACCGTCTATTGCGCTCTCCGGCGGCGAGCGCCGCCGCGTCGAGATCGCCCGCGCGTTGGCCTCAAGGCCAAGCTATATGCTGCTGGACGAGCCTTTCGCGGGGATTGATCCTATCGCGCTGGGCGACATCCAGGCCCTGGTGCGGCATCTGACCAACCGCGGCATTGGGGTGCTGATTACCGACCACAATGTGCGTGAAACCCTGGGCCTGACCGATCGGTCCTACATCATCTATTCCGGCCAGGTGCTGATGGAGGGCCGCGCCGACGATATCGTCAATAATCCCGACGTCCGCAGGCTTTATTTGGGGGAGGATTTCGAGCTTTAGGGATATGTCCCAAAAGAGGTCGCTGCGCCCCCTCGGAGCTGGTATAAACCAGCAAGCAAGAATTGGACCAGTTCGAGCGTTTTCATGGCCCTAACCCAACGCCTCCAGCTTCGCCAGGGCCAGGCCCTGGTGATGACGCCGCAGCTGATGCAGGCCATCAAGCTGCTGCAGCTCTCGAATCTCGACCTTACCAGCTATGTCGAGGGCGAGCTTGAGCGCAACCCGCTGCTGGAACGCGACAGCGAGAGCGAGGTGGCAGGCGAGCCGGAGTTGCCGCAAACCCAAGCCGCGCCCGACGGCGACGCCCAGGTTGGCGACTGGATGGGGGAAGACCTCGAAACCAGCCGCACGGCGCTGGAAGCGCAGCTCGGCACCGGCCTGGATAATGTTTTTCCCGAGGATTCGGGCCAGACGACGCCGCGGGCGGGAACCGAGACATTCCCGGCGCCGTCCGAATGGACAGGCACCGGTTCCGGCGGCGCTGAACATGGCGACTACAATCTGGAAGCTTTTGTCTCCGCCGAGACCACACTGGCGGGCCATCTCGCCGAGCAGCTCTCGATGGCAATCACCCATCCGGCGCGCCGCATGATCGGGCAATATTTGATCGACATGGTGGACGAGGCGGGATACTTCGCCGGCGATCTGCAAGCCGTGGCGCAGAAACTCGGCGCACCCATGGCCGAGGTGGAAGCCGTGCTCGCCATCGTGCAGGGCTTCGATCCGGTCGGCGTCTGTGCGCGCAATCTCAACGAATGTCTCACGCTCCAGCTCAGAGAACGCGACCGTTTTGATCCCGCGATGCAGGCGTTGGTGGAGAATCTGCCGATGCTGGCTAACCGTCAGCTCGCCGCATTGAAGAAAATCTGCGGCGTGGACGACGAGGATTTGGCCGACATGATTGGCGAAATCCGCCAGCTCAATCCAAAGCCCGGCCTCGCCTTCGGCTCGGCCATGGTGCAGTCGATCGTCCCGGATGTGTTTGTACGACCCGGTCCGGATGGGGGCTGGCTGGTGGAGCTGAACTCAGAAACGCTGCCCAAGGTGCTGGTCGATCAGAGCTACTACGCCAAGGTATCGAAAACAGCGCGCTCGGACGGTGAGAAAAGTTATCTGACAGAGTGCTTACAGACGGCGACTTGGCTGGTACGCGCGCTCGACCAGCGCGCCCGCACGATCTTGAAAGTATCCAGCGAGATAGTGCGCCAACAGGACAGTTTCTTCGCCTTGGGCGTACAGCATCTGCGACCGTTGAATCTGAAGACGGTGGCGGACGCTATCTCCATGCACGAATCGACGGTGTCGCGCGTTACGGCGAATAAATACATGGCCACCAGCCGGGGCATCTTCGAGCTGAAATACTTCTTTACATCTTCTATCTCATCTTCGGATGGGGGCGACGCGCATTCCGCCGAGGCGGTGCGCCACCGCATCAGGCAGTTGATCGAGGCCGAGGACGCGCGCGACGTGCTCTCGGATGACACCATTGTGGAAAGGCTGCGCGAGGCAGGCATCGATATCGCGCGGCGGACCGTCGCCAAATACCGCGACGCGCTGCGAATCCCCTCTTCGGTGCAGCGCCGGCGCGCCAAGCAGGCTGTGTCCGCTTTGTGACGGATTGCGTGTGGTGAGACGCTTTCTGGCGGAGTAATCTCCGCCCATTGACGCTTTCGGAGCCGATCCTTATGGTCCGCCCCCTTCATCAACCCCCTCAATCATTTATCGCAACAGGTACCGGAACGGGCCCATGTCGCTGACCGATCTCATCGCCCCGAACGCGGTCATTCCGGTATTGAAGGTCACCAGCAAGAAGCAGGCGATCCAGGAATTGGCCGCCCAGGCGGGGCAGCTGACTGGGCATAACGATCGCACGATCGCCGAGATTCTTCTGCAGCGGGAGAAGCTCGGTTCGACCGGGGTGGGCAATGGCATCGCCATCCCGCATGGCAAGCTGCCAAAGCTCGGAAAGCTGTTCGGCATGTTCGCGCGCCTGGAACGCCCGATCGATTTTGAGGCGCTGGACGGCCAGCCGGTGGACCTGATCTTCCTGCTGCTTGCGCCGGAGAGCGCGGGCGCCGATCATCTGAAAGCGCTGGCGCGGATCGCCCGGCTGTTGCGCGATCCTGACATCGGGCAAAAGCTTCGCGGATCGCAGGATACCGAAGCGCTGTACGCTGTCCTGGCGCTGCCTTCCGCGAGCGCGGCTTAGACTCTCAAAAAGCGACAACGCCCGGCGCAGTCAAGCTTGCGCAGACTGCGTAAACTTGTCTGTGGCCGGGCATGGCGTGTCAGCATTGGGGCTCGGGCGTCAGTGCACGCTCACCGCCTCGAGTTCTTGGCTCCAGGCATTAGCCACCGCCGCCTCGCGGCTGTCGGTCAGCATGATCGGCGTGCCGTCGGCGGCGTGCAGCGAGAACAGCTGCAGGCCTGGCGCGATCTGCGGCGCCTGCGGAAATATCTTGGCGACGTCCTCGGAGCGGATTGCCTTGACATAGGCGATGCGGCCGCCGCCGAGCAGCGCGAGCGCTTCCGGAGAAACGGGTGGAATTGTGTTGCCTTCGTTCGTTCGGTAGTTCATGGCCCTCGACTCCTTTCTACAATTTACTCGGTCGAGTCCGACGGTTTCCGTTTAGTCATGGTTGGTGATGGAAACCTTTTTCACCAGCCGTTCGGGTTCAGGCCGCGCTAAGTCGATTTCTAGCAGGCCGTTCTTTAGGTCCGCCCCCAAGACTTCCATTCCCTCCGCGAGCACGAAGGTGCGCTGAAACTGGCGCGCCGCGATGCCGCGATGAAGATATTGCCGGCTTTTGTCATCCTGCTGCCGGCCACGGATGACGAGTTGATTTTCCTCAATCGACACTTCCAGCTGATCGCGGGTGAAGCCCGCAACCGCCAAGGTGATGCGAAGACGCTCCGGCTTCTGCGCATCTCGGGCGAGGCGCTCGATATTGTAAGGCGGATAGCCGTCGGAGGCTTTTGCCACGCGATCAAGCACACGCTCGATCTCGTCGAACCCGAGCAGGAACGGACTGGAAAGTGAAGGAACCCTGGACATTCACAAAGCCCTCGAAAGCGACTTTGACAGCGGGCCCTTACGGCGCCCTTAACGCCAGCGGCTAATCCGCCAGCGTCTGCCTAATATGGGCACTGCCGGTTAAGGCTTCAAGAAGCGGGCCAGAGACATCACAAGGCCAGCAATAGGCCGTTTCGCTTGGATGGGATTGCCGGGAAGATAGCAGGGAATTGGTGGAGCCAGGCGGGATCGAACCGCCGACCTCTTGCATGCCATGCAAGCGCTCTCCCAGCTGAGCTATGGCCCCAAAGGGTATTCGGCCGCCTAGGTCTCTTCTTCCTTGTCGACGTCGCCGATAATGTCAGTCACGTCGGCGTCGCCTTCTTCCTGCTCCTCGATGAAGGCATCAGCGTCGAGAGCTGGATCGATTTCAACGTCCTCGCCTTCCACTTCGGTCTTCGCGCCCGTGGTCTCCGCGTCGGCCTCTTCCAGCGAGACGAATTCCGCCTCTGCGGTTTCCGGAGCGACCACTTCGGGTACCACGACAGCGGCGGCAGCAGCAGCGCGCGCCGCGGCCGCAGCGTCCGGCCGCGCGCGCGATGATACTGGCGCGACAACGAAGACGGTTTCGCATTTTGGGCACACGATCGGCGTCTTGCTGAGATCGTAGAATTTCGCCGCGCAATTGCCGCAGAGGCGCTTGGTGCCGAGATCGGGTTTAGCCAAAGTTCGGAGTCCTCAAAAGTCGGGAAAATTGGTGCTTCACTTGGCGAGTTGCAGGGGCCCTGTCAATAGCGGCCGGACGGCTTTGTGCCGGCCCCCGCGGGCTGCTGGATGACGGCCCGCGAGGACGCATGCTAGGACGGCGGGACCTTCATCGGATCGCATTGACGTGAACGCCGCCACCCCATCTCCGCTCACCGCCCATCCCGGCCGGCCGCTTTCTGGCCGTGTCCGCGTGCCGGGCGACAAATCCATTTCGCACCGGGCCCTGATTTTCGGGGCGCTCACAGTGGGTGAAACCCGCATTAGCGGGCTTTTGGAAGGCGAGGACGTGCTCAATACCGGCAAGGCCATGCGCATGCTGGGCGCCACCGTCGAGCGGCTCGGCGAGGGATCCTGGAGCGTGCACGGCGTCGGCGTCGCCGGCTTCGCACAACCGGCCGATAAGCTCGATCTCGGCAACTCCGGCACCGGATGCCGCCTCGTTCTCGGAGCCGTCGCCGGCTCTCCAATCACCGCGACCTTCGACGGCGACGACAGCCTGCGCAAACGACCGATGCGGCGCGTGCTCGATCCGCTGGCGCGCATGGGGGCGAAGATCATTTCTGCCGCCGAGAACGGCGGCCTGCCGGTCACGCTGCAAGGTGCGCGTGACCCGATCCCGATTGTTTATGAATCGCCGGTCCCTTCAGCCCAACTCAAGTCAGCGGTGCTGCTCGCAGGACTCTCGGCGCCTGGTGAGACCGTGGTGATCGAGGAAGAAGCAACGCGCGATCACACCGAGCGCATGCTCAAGCATTTTGGCGCGCATGTGCGGGTGGAAAAGCATGGCACCCATGGCCGGCGGATCAGCTTAGCGGGCCAGCCGGAGCTGGAGCCTGCGCCGGTGGTGGTGCCGTCGGATCCATCCTCGGCGGCCTTTCCGCTGGTGGCAGCGCTGGTGGTGCCGGGATCGGACGTGATCGTCGAAGGCGTGATGACCAATCCGCTGCGCACGGGCCTGCTCACGACCCTGCGCGAGATGGGCGCGAGCATCGAAATTTTGGCGACTCGGAACGAAGGCGGCGAGGAAGTCACCGATTTGCGCGTGCGCGCCGGCACACTGCGCGGCGTCGATGTGCCGGCGGAGCGCGCGCCTACCATGATTGACGAATATCCGATCCTCGCCGTGGCCGCGGCATTCGCCCAGGGCACGACGCGGATGCGCGGGCTGAAAGAATTGCGGGTGAAGGAATCCGATCGGCTTGCCGCCACCGCCGACATGCTGCGCGTCAGCGGTGTCGAAGTCGAAATCGACGGCGACGACCTGATCGTTGAGGGCAAGGGGCGCGTGCGCGGCGGCGGCCTGGTTGCCACCCATATGGATCATCGCATGGCAATGTCGGCGCTGGTCATGGGGCTCGCGAGTGAGCAGCCGGTCGGTGCCGACGACACGGGTTTCATCGCCACCAGCTTTCCCAGCTTCGTTCCGATGATGCGGCAGCTGGGAGCGGAATTCGCATGATCATCGCCATCGACGGGCCGGCTGCGTCGGGCAAGGGTACGCTCGGCAAGAAGCTCGCGGCGCATTTAGGGCTGCGCCATCTCGACACCGGCTTGCTCTATCGCGCGGTGGCCAAGGCCCTGATGGACGCCGGGGAGCCCTACGACGATGTTGCGAAGGCGACAGCCGCGGCGAAATCGCTTGACCCCGCGCAGTTCGACGAGGCCGCCCTGAAGAGTGACGCGGTGGGCGAGGCCGCTTCCATCGTCTCGGCGATCCCAGAAGTCCGCGCGGTACTGGTCGTGTTTCAGCGCCAGTTCGCCGCCGCCCCCCCGGGCGCGGTCATCGACGGCCGCGACATCGGCACGGTGATTTTCCCTGATGCGCCGGTGAAGATCTTCGTCACGGCCGCCCCGGAAATCCGCGCTCGCCGCCGCGCCAAGGAGTTCGAAGCCCAAGGCCAAATGGTCGACGAAGCAGCCGTGCTGGCCGACATTCTGCGGCGCGACGAACGCGACATGACACGCACAATTGCGCCGCTGAAGCCGGCGGCTGATGCGCATCTGCTCGACACCAGCGACATGGACATCGAAGCGGCCTTTCGTGCCGCAGTCGATCTGGTGGAGCGCTCACGGCGCGGCTGAGCCGCCGCGGGACTTACGGGCAGGGCCCCGGCGGCTCGATCGGATGCTGGCGGCCAGTGAGCTTAAACACCGCATATCTTCGGGTTGATTGCGGGCCGGTTGGCACGGCCAATCTCGGCAACGGCGTCACGTTCGCATAGAAGCGCGCCAGGCGTGGCGCCGACCGACAGCCAGTGAACAGCAGCACCGGCTCTTTCGCGGTGTCATCGAGCGCCTGCGTCAAGTCAAACTGGCTGCGCGCTTGCGCGCCTCTGGCCCATGACACAACCGCGAGCGGCTCGTTGCGCAGATAATAGGTCAGGGCCGCCTGTTCGGCGCGGCCTTCCGCCGCCACCGTCGGTGCGCCATGCGCCCGCGCCAGCTGCAAAACCTCATCGCCCAGCCGGCGCCAGCCGAGGCTACGCTGGTAGATGTCGCTGTTGCGGCCGAGGGCGGCGATGCTGATGCGATCCGCATAAGTATCGCCCACCAGCAGCGCGGCCTGCACGATGACGCCGATAACGAGCGAGGCGATCATCCATCCGCGATAGCCGGTTCGCAGCCACCAGGCGACCACCAGCACCGTCATCGACACCGCCGCGGGCGCGGCCCAATTCGCATTGGCGCCCCGAAAGAACGACAGCGCGAAGACCAGCGCCAGCGGTGGAATGGCGAAGGCCAACATCAGCTTGTCCTGACGGGTAGCTTTGCCGCGAACGGCCTGCCAAGAGATCAGCAGGAAAGCCGCGAAAACCAGCGGGCCGGCTACTGCGAATTGCGAGCCCAGGAAGGCGAGCGCCTCGGGCGGGCGGAAGTGCAGGCCGGCTCCGGTGATATTCTCGCCGGTATGCTTGAGCGTGGCGAACTGGTTGGCGACGTTCCAGTAGATGTTAGGCGAGAGGATCAGGCCCGCGACGGCGAAGGCCACCCAGGTCTGCGGCCGGCGAAGCACCTCGCGCGCATCGCGGTCGAGCCATGCCGCGCAAGCGACGCCAAGCGCGAAATAGATCATGGCGTATTTCGCCAAAAGCCCGATACCGAGCGCCACTCCCAGCGCCAAAGCCCAGCGCCAATCCGGCCCGGCCAGCAGCTTGAGATACGCAAACAAGGCGAGCGCCCAGAAAAACAGTAGCGGCACATCGGTGGAAATAATGCGGGTGGAAAAAGAGACGCCAGTCAGCAGCGCGAAAGTCAAAGCCGACCAGAAAGCGGTATCCTTGCCGTAAAGCTCGTCTGCGATTGCGTAAACCAGGAGGCTGGTGCCGAGATAAAACAGCGGCGAGACCAGGCGCAGGCAGGCCTCGCCGCTGCCGCAAAGCTGATCGGACGCCGCGATGATCCACGCGAGCAGGGGAGGCTTGGAGAAATAGCCGAAGGCGAGATCGCGCGACCAGGCCCAATACTGCGCCTCATCAAAGAACAGATCGACCACCGACGTGTGCAGGCCGATTACCCGCAAAGCCGTAAGCGCGAGCAGAATCATCAGCAACAAAGGAAATCCGGGTGCCAACCACGCTGAGCGCGAAGAAACGGCGGAAGCGGTCATGCAATCACCGCCGGGCTTTGCCGCCAGCGGAAGATCACGCGGTGCATGACCCAGATCAGGATCGTCATCAACAGTGCAGCGAACAGGACATCGGTGAAGAAATGTCCGCCAGCCGCCATGCGCGAAAGCGAGATCGCCAAGGTGAAAACCGACGCGCCAACAAAGGCGGCGAGACGCCATTGCGGCGGCGCCAGCATGGCCGGGGCGAACATCCAGGCAGCCGAGGCGACTTCACCGGAGACGAAGGAGCAGTTGCGCTCGCAGCTTCCGCCGGGATTCCACCAATCGACATAGGCCCTGTTGCCGCCGAATTCGGTTACATGCACGGGCCGCGGCCGGTGCCAGTGCTCTTTCAAGATACCATTCACCAGCAATCCCGGGCCGAGCGCCAGCGTGCCGACTAGGAAGATCACGACGCGGCCGGGGATAACCTTTTGCGGCAGGCGCAGCATGCGGGTCACCAGCGCGGCGACCACAACGCTCATGCAGGTCACCAAAGCGATGAGACCGTTATCGCGCACGGCCGCGACGTAGGGATTGATAGCCGCGATGAAGCGCTGCTGTGCCGGATCGTAGAATAATTGGGCGATCCGCAGATCGAGCGTCAGCCCGGCCAGCATGGCTAGGGTCGCAAGAACGGCTACGCCGGCCAACGTCGCGATGATCGTCCGCACCCCGTCGACTCCCTCTCCGGAAAGCGGGTGCATATAAGGCCAAGCGCGCGATCAGCAAAAGTGGGCACCGGTTTTGCGTCCGATCGCGCGCTAACTTACTAACATAGCGCATGATCTTGTCGGCGAACCGGTCTCCACTTCGCCGGACCATGCGCCGGCCAGTTTCGTTAAGGGCATCCGCCTTTGGGCCCCGCTGCGACACCGCGGCTTACCCTTGCCCGGGATCGCTGCTTTGGCTATACCCCGGGGCATCCGGACCGCCTTTTATCCATTCAGGCTGCCCGAGCCGGGGTGAAGGCCGCACAGGCTTTTGTTTCGGAGCTTTCAGCTCCCTCCTGCTCGCCGCCGCAAGGATGTATGGCTGGCCGGAAAATTCGTCCCGACCGTTCGGTGATCGGGCCGGCCCGCCGGAAGTCCGGCGGCAGTCGAGGGTCTACGGGGCCCTCGGCCCGAACGGTCAAGGGGACGGCATGCAACACCAGCCGCCGGTCGCCCGTCAGGAGATTACATGGTCGCCACGAATACCGCCGCGCCGACGCGCGAAGACTTTGCTGCGATGCTCGACGAATCCTTC
>JAXDOO010000094.1:0-10307 GCA_034668865.1 Alphaproteobacteria bacterium | reverse complement strand
ATGAAGGCCGAAGCCTCCGAGCGCATCTGGATGAACCTGCCGCCCGCCCGGGTCTGGGTCTACCGCAAGAACTGATTTCTTTTTCCGGGCAGGCCGATCACAGTTTAACCCGAAGACCGGCACTATCCGATCACGGTTCACCCCGAAGATCGGCACTATCCGATCACGGGTTCATCCGAAGATCGGCACTACCCGATCACGGGTTCACCCGAAGATCGGCACTTTATGGCGCCGCCGATGCCCCATCCCAAAATCCTGGTGATCCCCGGTTCGGTTCGCAACCGCTCTTACAATGCGCGGCTGGCCGCGCTCGCCGCGAAGGAACTGACCCTCGCAGATGCCGAGGTCAGCCAGATTTCGTTGTTCGACTATCCCATGCCGCTCTACGACCCCGACCATGACGTGGTTTCCGGGCCGCCGCCGAACGCGGTGAAGCTGAAGAAAATGCTGGCGGCGCATCACGGCGTCTTCATCGCCAGTCCGGAGTATAACGCGTCAATTTCGCCGCTCATGAAAAATGCTATCGACTGGGTATCGCGGGTGCGCGAGCGCGGTGAGCCGGCCTATGCCGCTTTTCACGGGCGGGCTTTTGCACTTGCAGCGGCCTCGCCCGACGTGCTGGGCGGCGCGCGCGGGCTACTTGCTTTACGCCAGGTGCTGGAACTTGGCTGCGGGGCACTGGTCATCCCCGAACAGGTGATTGTGCCGAACGCGGAAAATGCTTTCGACGACCTGGACAATCTGAAGGATGCGCGGCAAGCAACAGCGCTGAAGGCCTTGGCTCAACGTCTCGCCGAAGTGGCGCAGCAACTTTTTTAAACGGACTATTATGAGACTTAATCCGCGCGACCGGCTGATCCTCGCTCTCGACGTCGCTTCGGTAGACGCCGCGCACAAGATGGTGGAGCGGCTGGGGGATTCCGTCGGCATTTACAAGATCGGCTATCAGCTCGCCTATGCCGGCGGCCTGCCACTCGCCGAGGAACTGGTGCACGCGGGCAAGCGCGTTTTTCTCGATCTAAAGCTGCACGATATCGGCAATACCGTGGCCAAGGGTGTGGAGAGCGTCGCGCGCCTTGGCGCGAGCTTCCTCACGGTGCATGCTTATCCGCAGACCATGAAGGCGGCGGCGGAGGCTAAAGCCGGATCACATCTGAAGATCCTCGCGGTCACCGTGCTGACCTCCTATGACGACGCCGATCTCGCGGCGGCCGGCTATGAGCTCGCTGTCGGAGAACTCGCCGCCGCGCGTGCGGAGCAGGCGCGTGACATTGGCGTCGACGGAATCGTCTGCTCGGGCGAGGAGGCCACCATGCTGCGGCCGATCATCGGCGCCGGCATGCTGCTGGTGACGCCGGGCATTCGGCCTGCGGGCGCGGCTTCCGGCGATCAGAAACGCATCATGACCCCGGCGGCGGCCATCGCCGCAGGCGCGGATTATCTTGTTGTCGGCCGCCCGATTCTTGAAGCGTCCGACCCGAAGGAGGCGGCGGACGGCATTGTCGCCGAGATCGCCCGCGCACGGCCGAAATAAGGGAGCTCTCGCATGAAGAAGGGTTATTGGATCGTGCGTGCCGACGTCACCGATCCGGAAGGTTACAAAGCCTATGTGGCCGCGGACATGCAGCCGATCGGCAAGCATGGCGGCCGCTTCCTGGTGCGCGGGGGAAGCTTTGAATTGTGCGAGGGCGCGGCCCGCTCGCGCAGCGTCGTGGTCGAATTTCCGAGCTACGAAGGCGCGCTCGCCTGCTACCGCTCGCCGGAATATCAGGCCGCCGCTGCGTTGCGCCAGGGCAAGGCCGAATTCGACTTGGTAGTCATCGAGGGCTATGACGGCCCGCAGCCGTAGCGCTGGTTTGCCCTAGCTTTCTTTCTTATTGCCGCCCCGCTATACCCCGCCCCGGGAGATTTTAATCCATGACCGACATGCGGTTGATCGTGGCCGGCGCCGGCGGGCGCATGGGGCGCACGCTGGTCAGGGCGATCGCCGAGACCGAGGGCGTGTCGCTGGTGGGCGCGCTGGAAGGGCCGGGCTCGCCCTTTATCGGGCAGGATTGCGGCCTGCTCGCGGGTGTCGGCGAGAACGGCATTCGCATCGCTGCCGATGTGAAAATGCGCGCGAGCAAGGCGGACGCCCTGATCGATTTCACCACGCCGCAGGCCACGGTCGCGCTCGCCGCCCTGACCGCGCAGGCCGAGATCATCCACATCATCGGCACCACGGGCTTAAGCCGAGCGGATGAAGGCAAGCTGCAGGAAGCGGCGAATTCCGCCGTTATCGTGAAGTCCGGCAATATGAGCCTCGGGGTCAATCTGCTTGCTGCGCTGGCCAAGCGCGCGGCCAGAACATTGGGCGAGGATTTCGATATCGAAATCCTCGAAATGCACCACAACAGGAAAGTGGACGCCCCCTCGGGAACTGCCTTGCTGCTGGGCCGGGCGCTAGCGGAAGGCCGCGGCGTTGCGCTCGCCGAGCGCTCTGTGCGCGCGCGCGATGGCGAGGTCGGCACGCGCAAGGCCGGCGATATCGGCTTCGCGACCTTGCGCGGCGGCACCGTGGTCGGCGATCACAGCGTGATCTTCGCCGGCCCCGGTGAGCGGCTCGAGCTGTCGCACAAGGCCGAGGACCGCATGATCTTTGCTCGCGGCGCCTTGCGGGCGGCGCTCTGGGCGCGCGGTCGCAAGCCCGGCATCTATTCCATGACTGACGTGCTCGACATCGGGGACATCTGAGATGGCATCGCGCCGCAAGCGAGAACAAAAAGCCGCTGCCGCTGCTGCTTCTGCTGCTGCCGTGCAAACCGTGCGCAAGCCATCGATCGCCCGATTCGGGTTAGTGATCGCCCTCGGCGCGCTTGCGCTGCTTGCATCCTTCATCGTGGTGCCGGCATTCGCCAGACAGTCTGGGCTCCATGAGCAGCATGTGAATTATGTGCTGGCGGTCGCGGCATTGCTGATCGGGATCGTCACCACCCGTTCGATCAAGTCGCTTAAGAAGCAATCTGCGGAGAGTAAGTGATGGCTGATGCCGATCGTCTGCTTGTGCTCGTGCGTCACGGCCAGAGCGCATGGAACCTGAGCAATCTCTTCACCGGCTGGCGCGACGTCGACCTGACCGATCAGGGCGTGGACGAAGCGCGCATGGCCGGGCGCAAGCTCGTCGGACAGAATGTCCGTTTCGACGTGGCCTTCACGTCCAGCCTGAAGCGCGCGCAGCGGACACTCGACATCATGCTGACCGAGATGGGCCAGACCAATGTGCCGATCTTCAAGGATCAGGCGCTGAACGAGCGCGATTACGGCGATCTTTCCGGGCTGAATAAAGATGATGCCCGCGCCAAATGGGGCGAGGAGCAGGTGCATATCTGGCGCCGCTCCTATGATGTCGCGCCGCCCGGAGGCGAAAGTTTGCGCGACACTGCCGCGCGCGTGCTGCCTTATTACATCCAGGAGATCCAGCCGCGCGTGCTGCGAGGCGAGCATGTGCTCGTGGTCGCGCATGGCAACTCACTGCGCGCACTGGTGATGGTGCTCGACCAGCTCGGTCCGGATGGCATCATCGAGCGCGAACTGCAGACCGGCATTCCGATCGTCTATCGACTGAAGGACGATTCGACAGTGGAAACGCGGCTGGAAATGGCGTAGCGCGCTTGCGCTAGGTCTCGATCTTTCCCGCCTCCCAACCAAGCATGGCGCGCTTGCGCGTCAGGCCCCAATGGTAACCGGTAAGGTTGCCACCCTTGCCGATCACCCTATGGCAGGGCACCACGAAACAGACGGGGTTTTTCCCTACCGCGGCGCCGACGGCGCGTGCCGCCTTCGTCGTGCAGACCTTCGCGGCGATGTCTGAATAGGTCGCGGCGCGGCCCATCGGGATGCGCAGCAAGGTTTCCCAGACCCGCACCTCGAAATCGGTACCGATCAGCACCACGCGCAACGGCTGGTCAGGTTGCCACTGCTTGGTATCGAAGATGCGGCGGGCGAACGGCGCGGTCACGGCGGTGTCTTCCGCATAACGCGCCTTCGGCCAACGGCTCTGCATGTCGGCGAACGTTGCGGCTTCCGCGCCCGGGTCGGCAAAGGCAAGCCCGGCCAGCCCGCGCGGCGTCGCCATGACCAAGGCGGCCCCGAACGGCGAGGGATGAAAGCCATAGGCAATGCTGAGCCCTTCACCGCCGGCCTTCCATTCGCCCGGCGACATGGCTTCGTGCGTCACGAAAAGATCGTGCAGACGGGCGGGTCCGGAAAGGCCGACTTCGTAGGAAGCATCAAGCACGCTGGCTGAATCGCGAAGCAGCCGGCGGGCATGGTCGAGCGTGAGTGCCGCGACAAAGGCCTTGGGCGTAAGCCCGGCCCAGCGGCGGAAGAGATGATGCAGGTCGGTGGGCGTGACGCCGACCGCCCCGGCAATCTCCTCCACGTCCGGCTGGCCGCGCCAGTGCTCGGAAATGAAGGCGACCGCGCGCCGCACGAGGTCGTAGTCGGAAGCGCCGGCGGCAGCGGCAACATCCTGGTTTCGGTCAAGCGTCGATGGTGATGTCTGTAGCATGAGGCGAAGCTAAGCCCTCCCGCGGCCGCAAACCACCCGATTCCTGACAACTAAGCAGGGGTCCGCGTGGTACCCCGCTTGGCTTCGAATAGAGCCTGGCTCAGTGCCTGGGCGAAGCTCTTCTTTTCCTCCGGACCGAGGAAACCGGCGATGGCCAGCCGCTCGCCGCGCGAGATCAGGAACAGCCGCTCGACGCCGAATTCTTCATGGATGTCCTGCTGCAGCCGCACCCAGAGCGGATTGGCGGTCCATTCCTCCCGCACGCGGCCGCGCGGCGTCACCTTGCGCACGGTCAGTTCCGAAGCGGTAACGGTGACCTGTTCATAGGCGTTGGCGGCGCGGTAATTGGCGCGGAAGGCGACATAGACAAGGAACACGTCGAGGCCGAGAAAGCCGAACACCGGCCAGGCGCCAAGCAGGATGAAAACCACACCGGTGGCGAAGCTGGCGCCGCCGAGGCAGCCCATCAGGATCAGAAATCCGGTCGGTCCGAGCGAGCGATACGGCGTCAGAGTCGCCGAAAAGATCGTCGGTTCGTTGCGGGCATCGTTATCGGGCGTCATGGCGCTCACTATAGCGCGCGATCAGCAAAAGTGGACACCGGTTTTGCGAACGCAATCGAGCATGCGCAGATTGCGTAGACTTATCTCCGGTTCGCGCGCTAACTTATAAATTTAGCGCATGATCTTATCGCGAACCGGGTTCCACTTCGCCGGATCACGCGCCGGGAGAAAGATGGCCAAAAAGACGACAGGGCAGCGCCTCAAGGCGGCGAAGAAAGGTAAAGCCGCCGTTCCCAAAAGCGCGCGCAAACAGGCGGCCGCCGACGTGAGGGCGGCCCATGGCGAACTGCCGCAGTGGAGCCATGCCGAAACTGAAGAGGCGTTCCGCCGTTTCCAGGCCGCTCAGCCAGTGCCCAAAGGCGAACTCGAGCACATCAATCCTTTCACGCTGCTGGTGGCGGTGGTGCTGTCCGCGCAAGCCACCGATGCCGGGGTAAATAAGGCGACGCCGGCCCTATTCAAGGCCGCCGACACACCGCAGAAGATGGCGGCGCTGAGTGAAGCCAAGCTGCGCAACTTGATCAAAACCATCGGGCTCTACCGCACCAAGGCGAAGAACCTCATTGGCCTCTCCAAGAAGCTGGTCGCGGAACATGGCGGGCAGGTGCCGCGCACCCGCGAAGAACTGGAAGCGCTGCCCGGCGTCGGGCGCAAGACCGCCAATGTCGTGCTCAACATCGCCTTCGGCGAGCCGACCATCGCGGTGGACACGCATATCTTCCGGGTCGGCAATCGCACCGGGCTCGCTACCGGCAAGGATCCATTCGAGGTGGAACAAAAGCTGATGCAGGCGGTGCCGAACAAATACAAGCTGCATGCCCATCACTGGCTGATCCTGCACGGCCGCTATGTCTGCGTCGCGCGTCGCCCGCTGTGCGAGAAATGCATCATCGCCGATCTGTGCAAATGGCCGGGAAAAACGACGCTGCAGGCACCAGCGCATTAGCCCGTCATCGGCTGCTCACCGCGAAAGGCGCGGAACTTTCGCTTCCGGGATCTCCATCCGCCGTCCCGACAGCCGCTTGTGCAGATGCACCATCAACGCCATGGCGAAGAGCGGCGTTGCAAGATTCACCACGGGAATAGAGACGAAGGCAGCGATAAACAGCCCCGCGAAGAAAACTTGCCCGCGATGCGCACGCCGCAGCGCCTTGGCTTCCGCCGGCGGGCGAAAGCGCATGGCCGCCAGTTCAAAATATTCCCGGCTGAGCAGATAGGCGTTGGCAAGGAACAGGATGACGATCCCGAGTCCGGCGAACAGCACAAAGGGCAGCGCCACGATATAGACCGCGATCGTGAGCAACGCCGTCTTCACGCCTTCCAGCAGCGCGCGAAAGAGCGGCAGCGCCACACCGGGCATGTCGGCCGGGTAGTAGATCCCTTCGACCTGATCGGCGATCTCATCGACGAAGAAGCTGCCGACGAAGGCCGTCACCGCCGGCATCAGAAAGACCGCCCCGGTGATGATGCCAAGGCTCGCCATGAAGGAGAGAATCCAGACCAGGACAGTCCAGACATTTTGCGGCACCACGCCGACATTGCTCTGGCCCCAGTTCGCGCCGATCTCCGCCAGCCAGGCGAAGCCGTAATACATGCCGACGCCGAGAAGCACGATCATGATCAGCGCGAGGCCGATGGCTTTGAGCAGGACCCGCCGGAACGGCGGCGTGAACATCTGGGTCAGCGCTTTGACAACGGCGTCGATCATCCTTGGCTCCTTAGGGGCCTCGAAGGTAGGGATGTCGCAAACCGCGGACAAGGCTTAAAAAATTGGATCAGGCCGCCGGCACAAGGCTTTCCGGCTGTTTCGGCGCCGCCGGAATCTGCGTGTCTGCGCAGCCGCATTGGGTCAGATCGGACCATTGCATGCTGCGGTAGTCAAAGCCGGTGACGATGGTCGGCTTCACCACCTCGAAATAAGGCGAGATATCGAAGTCGCGCGGGGCATAAAGCGAGGAATGCCGGATCTCCAAAATCTCGCGCCGCGCGCTCTCGTTCTGCACTGTGGTAACCTTCGGCAGGATCGGATAGCGCACGCATTCGAACGACTGTGCGATCAGCGCTGAGCAGATGATGCGCGTGGGGTGGCCGGAGCCGAGCGACATCATGCGGCGGCGCCAGCCCTGCGGCACCGGTAGCGGAAACAGGTAACGCATTAGATCGATGATGTTCTTCAGGTCGTAATCGAAGCCGATGCGCTCGGCGGCGTAAGCGCAGACGCGTGCGCGGTCTTCATCGGTCAACCCGGTCGGCCGGCAGACGCGCGTGTGGTAGTTGAAATACTTCGAGAGTGGCGCGCCGATTACGCCTTGGCCGATATGCGCTTCCACCAGCACCTGCGGTTCGCCGTCATCCGTGGTGCGGTCGCCGATCGGCCCGACATAGAGCGCGGCATGCGACCAGGTGGACTGCGTGAGATACTTTATGACGCCTGCGATGCGGTTGTCGCCTTCCACCAGCAACACGTCGCCGGGCCGCAGGCAGGCGCGCAGCGCATCCGGATCGCTCGGCGACGTGTAAGGCTGATAGCCTTGCGCCGGCTTGTCGAGATAACGGGCAATGACGTGCCCGATGCCGTCGAGTACCCAGGTCATTGAAACGCCCGTTCCCCCGACTTTGTTCGCGGTCGTACCCGCGTGTCTTTGTTGCGGACGAATTTACCCCGGACTCCTTGCCAATCCGTTCATGCGGCGTACTAGTGTCGTAGTTCAGAAATTCGCTTCATTCTTGCCGCGGGCTCTTTCAAGCGAATTTCCGAACCAGACGACACTAGCAATTTGTTAAGTTTGCTAGTGTCCTTCGAATCCGAAGTTCGCTCCCGCAAGTGCTGCAAAATCATGCGAACTTCGATTCGGGACACTAGCTTGTGTGACACTTTGTTAGCCATGACATTCACCGGCGCCGCTGAGCTTGCGGCAGAGTGCCGGCCCCGCAATAATTTGGATACCACGATGGCAATCACCCGCAGGACGTTTCTCGCCTCCGCCGCGGCCCTGGCCGCGGCGCCGGCTTTGGGCCAGGTGGCGCCGTCCGGCGAGGTTGATGTGGCGATCATTGGCGCCGGCGCCGCCGGCATCGCCGCCGCACGCCGCGTTGCCGCGGCGGGACGGCGCTTCGCGCTCATCGAGGCTGGCAACCACGTTGGCGGGCGATGCTTCACCGACGCCCGCAGTTTCGGCGCTCCCTTCGACACCGGTGCGCATTGGATTCGCCAGCCGGATAGCAATCCGGTGGTGAAGGCGACGGCACAAGCTGGCCTGGATGTTTATCCCGTGCCGGCAGGGCAGAAGATCCGCATCGGGGCGCGCCATGCGCGCGAGAGCGAGCTGGAAACTTTCCTCGCGGCGCAAGTACGCGCCACCCGCGCGATCGCAGAAGCGGCGCGCGGCAAGATCGATCTGGCTGCTGCTCGCGCTTTGCCGAACGATCTTGCCCAGTGGCAGGCCACGATCGAATTCGCACTCGGACCGTTCGGCATCGCCAACGATCTAAGCGAGGTCTCGGCGATGGACGTTGCCAAGCTGCAACGCGACGGCGAAGCTTTCTGCCGGCAAGGCTATGGCGCGCTGCTGGCGAAAGCGGCGGAAGGCATTGTCGTGCAGCTCTCGACACCGGCCACCGGCATCCAATGGGAGCGCGGTCTGGAAGTTGAAACGCCGAAAGGACGTATCACCGCCCGCACCATCATCGTGACCGTTTCCACCAACGTGCTCACCGCCGGCAAGATCCTGTTTTCGCCGGAGCTGCCGCGCCGCCATCTCGATGCCGCCGCGCGGCTGAAGCTCGGCACCTATGAACGCGTCGTGCTCGACATGCCGGGAAATCCGCTCGGCCTTGCGCCCGATGAGCTGGTGCTGGAGCAATCGAACGGTGCCAACACCGCCGCGCTGCTTGCCAATGTGGGAGGCACGCCACTGTGTTTCGTCGATGTCGCGGGACGCTTCGGCCAAAGCATCGCCGCCGAAGGCCCGACGGCCATGACGAATTTTGCTCTGGACTGGCTGGGCAAGCTGTACGGGGCGGATTTCAGGAAAACCGTTCGCAGCACCCGGGCAACGCAGTGGATCAAGGACCCGTTGGTACTCGGCGGATGGTCGAGCGCGGCGCCGGGCTCGCAACAGGCGCGCCGCGTGTTGATGGAGCCCTTGCGCGACCGGCTCTGGTTCGCCGGCGAGGCGGTGCACGAGACGGCCTGGGGCACCGTCAACGGCGCCTGGGAATCCGGCGAGCGCGCGGCGGAAGCGGCGTTGCGCAAGATCGGCCCATTGCAGGAGCCGGCGAAGCCGGCGCCGAAACGCCAGAGCCAACCGAAGCGCGCACCAACGCGGCAGCGCTGAGCTCGCAGAGCACCGAAAGAACTTGGCATCCCCGCGAAAGCGGGGATGCATAACCACAGGCCCTATCGATAGCGCACAGCGTATGGGTCCCCGCCTGCGCGAGGACGACGAAGTTAGCTGCGCAGCGTGCCGCCGGTTTTCTTGCTAACCTCGGCGACGATCTTGCCTGCCAGCGCCTCAATCTCCTCGTCGGTCATGGTCTTTTCGCGCGGCTGGATTGTCACGGCGATGGCGATGGATTTTTTGCCGGGATCGATGCCCTTGCCTTCATAGACGTCGAATACATTCACGCCAGCGATCAGCTTGCGGTCGGCGCCCTGCGCCGCGCGCGTGATGTCGCCGGCCTTCACAGCCTGATCGACGATGAACGCAAAATCGCGCTCGACCGGCTGGAAGGGCGAGAGTTCCAGCACAGGCTTGGCGCGTGTGGCTTTCGCTTTCGGCTCCGGCACGCGTTCGAGGATCACCTCGAAAGCGACCATCGGCCCCTCGGCATCGAGCGCCTCCAGCGCCTGCGGATGCAATTCGCCGAAATGGCCAAGCACGGTTTGCGGGCCCATCTGCAAGGTGCCGCTGCGGCCTGGATGGAACCAGCCCGGTCCGCCGGGCACCACTTGTACCGACTGCGCCGGCACGCCCGCCGCCGCCAGCACCGCCAGCGCGTCAATCTCCTCGTCGGTCATGGTCTTTTCGCGCGGCTGGATTGTCACGGCGATGGCGACGGATTTTTTGCCGGGATCGATGCCCTTGCCTTCATAGACGTCGAATACATTCACGCCAGCGATCAGCTTGCGGTCGGCGCCCTGTGCCGCGCGCGTGATGTCGCCGGCCTTCACAGCCTGATCGACGATGAACGCA
>JAXDOO010000093.1:0-2965 GCA_034668865.1 Alphaproteobacteria bacterium | reverse complement strand
CACCCAACAGCTTGAAGCGTTGACAACTCTGCAATGCCGCACCGCGGCCAAATACACCAAAGAGCACTACCCGAACGTGAAGCGCCTGTCGGTGCTCTACGTGAACTACGAATACGGAATCGAGGTGCGGGATCAATGCGAGATCGAATTCGGAAAGGTTGGCGTGGAACTTGTGGCTTCGGAAGCCCATCCGAACGCGCCCAGCGATTTGCGCGCGCAGACCACCAAGCTGCTTGAGTCGAAGCCTGATGCCATCTACCTCGGCGCCATCGGCGGAGGCACCATCCCGCTCGGCATCCGCGCGGGCCGCGAGCTGGGTTATAAGGGCGTCTATATCACCTCGACGTCGGGCGATACGCCTGATGTCTACAACTTCAAGCTTGCCGAGAAGGATTTCTTTTTTACCAGCCACGCCGTCCCGGATCGCGCGCCTCAGGTCGTAAAGGACAACACCAAGGCGCTCGGCGCCTATGTCGGGGCAGGCTACGATTTCGGCTGGCTCGTATCGAAGTTCGCCAAGCAATTGGTGGAGCAGGAAAAGCCGGTAACGGGAAAAGCCATTTCCGATGCCCTTCGCGCGGAAGGCCGCATCGAAACGCCCGTGAACACTTACATCTTCAAGCAGGATGGAGACACGGTGAGACCGCTGGCGATTTTCGGCGTCGCTGACGGCGGACGCAAGCTTCTGCAGGAATATTCGGTCACTGACATCGAGAACTGAAGCTTTCAAGAATTGTCCGCGGATCTATACGGAAAATTGGTCTCTGTCTCCGCGTTGCTTGGCCGGCCCTGCGCCGGTCATAGCAGCACGGAGACAGAGCGCTTCCGGGAGATCCTGCGCGCCGGAGCGTAGATGTCCGTTCTTCCCTACATTGTAAATGGCACGGCCTTTGGGCTTTCCATCGCGCTGGTGGCCCTTGCCCTGGCCTTGATCTGGCGCGCGGTGGGCATGATCGATTTCGGGCTCGGCGCTGTCTATCTCGCGGCCGCGTATACGGCTCTGCTCCTGAAGACGCAGCTTGGACTGCCCTATTGGGCGTCAGCACTCGGCGCTCTTGCCGCGGGCCCGATCGCGAGTTTTGCAATCTATCGACTTGTCTATCGCTATTTCTTGCGCCGGCACGCGGCGCTTTTCGTGCTTGTGCTGACAGGGCTTGCCGTCTTCATCGCCGTTCAGCACGGCCTCGGTGCAACGGTCACGGCGCAGAAGTTTTACCTTATCGACGACATCATTCCCGGCTGGCAGTTGCTGGGCACACGGCTCAATGCCGTCCAGATCGCCAAAATGATCATCAGCGCAGTCGCGCTCGGCGGTGTTGCGTGGTTCTGCCTGCGCACCGATGCAGGACAATGCGTCCTGGCGGTCGCCGACAACGGCCATCTCGCGCAAGGCGTGGGAGTAGATGCAGACCGGGCGCATGCCTGGACCTTCTCTGTCGCGGGACTGATCGTTGCTGCAGCAGCCATTCCGGAAGCGACAGAGAACGGAGTTGATCCGTACCTCGCGACAAATCCGATCTTCCTGGGCCTGGCAGCCATCATCATCGGCGGCCTGGGGCGTTTCCGCAATCCGGTGCTCGGCAGCATCCTTTTGGGCCTCGCCTTTCATCTGGCGGTGTGGGCTTTCTCATCCCGATGGCAGGAAGTGATCGCCTATTCGCTTGTCATTCTGGCGCTGATCGTTCGTCCGCAAGGCCTGTTCGGCGGCATGAACGTCGTGCGTGAGCGAGCCTGAGCCCATGGCCTATCTAATCGATGTTCTCACACTTGCTGCAATTCTGACCGTTGCGACCCATGGCTACATGCTCATCAAGGGCCTTGGGGGCATGCTGCATCTCGGGCATGCGGTGTTCTACGGGCTGGGCGCCTATGCCGCCGCCATCTTGTCGACCCGCTATTTGCCGGCAGGCTCCTTTCCAATCTCGATCGTCGGCGCTGCTGCGGCGGCAGCCCTGGGCGCGCTCGTGATCGGATGGCCCGCGCTGAAAGAGCGTGGGCGCTATTTCATGATCGTTACTTTTTCAATCCAGCTCATTTTTGTCACGTTCGCGATCAACCTTGCGATCACGGGTGGACCGGACGGCATCTCGTCCATACCGGGCGTCTCTTTCGGCCCCTGGCAGCCCGCCGCCCGCTCCACCTTCACGCTCGGTCCAGTGACGCTGCACTACGCTGAAATCAAGCTCGCCGTCATGGTCGGCTTTGCGATACTCTCATTTTTGGCCTGCCGTTATTTGATCCTCTCACCTTACGGGCGCCTGGTCCGTGCCGTACGGGAGGACGAGATCGTCGTCGAAGCCTATGGGCGTTCGGCCACGCGCACCAAGCTTTCAATCTTCATGATCGGCGCAGCGGTCGCCGGCGCAGCGGGCGGCCTGTTCGCCCACCACTTCAACTATGTGGGACCCACGCAATTCGAGCTCGACGCGACCGTCCTCTTTCTTGTGATGCTGATCGTGGGCGGGCAGTACAGTCTTGTTGGGGCAACGGCCGGAGCAGTGCTGATGATTGCGCTGCTGGAGATCCTGCGCTTCCTGCTGGAGGACGCGTTGCATGTGCCGGCCGAATTGACCGCGCATCTGCGTCAGCTCTTCTTTGCGGTCAGCCTCATCCTCGTGCTCGCGTTGCGGAGCCAAGGTCTTGTGCCCGAACGTCTGGTGCGGCATCGGCGTGCCACTCCCTCCTTGGATACGAGGGACGATGGCGCAGAGTTCGCGGCGCCGCGCATGGTCGCACCGAAGTTTGAACCTCCGAGGGATACCAGGGTCGTCGCAGCCAGTTTCGGCGAGCAGTCGCCAACAAAGCCGCCGCCAACAAAGCCTGTTCTGACCAGCAAGGGCTTGAGCGTCCGTTTCGGCGGTGTGCAGGCGGTAGCCGACGCCGGCGTTGAGCTTCACGCAGGGTCGATCACGGTGATCATCGGGCCGAATGGAGCCGGCAAGACCAGTCTCTTCAACATCCTTTC
>JAXDOO010000092.1:0-3869 GCA_034668865.1 Alphaproteobacteria bacterium | reverse complement strand
ACGCGGCCACCGACGACGAGCGCAAACAGGCGGTGCAACGTGTCAGGCAGGACATCGCCAAGCATGTCTCCGACATCGCGGAGAAATACCTGATCCCCGGCGAGACGCAGGACATCGCGCTGATGTTCATTCCCTCGGAGTCCGTCTACGCGGACCTGCATGAGCGCTTCGATGATCTGGTGCAGCGCGCGCACCGGGCGCGGGTGATGATCGTCTCGCCGACCCTGATGGTGATGGCCATCCAGGTGATCCGGCAGGTGCGCAAGGACGCGCAGATGCGTGAGGCGGCCGATCAGATCCGCAATGAGGTCGGCTACCTTTTGAAGGACGTCAGCCTGCTTGGCGACCGGGTGCGCAAGCTGCAGACCCATCTCGGCCAGACCAATACCGACATCGACGCGATTCTGATTTCCACAGGGAAAATCGAAAAGCGGGCTGGCAAGATCGAAGAGCTGGAATTTGACGGTGATGCACAGGCTGAGCTCCCGATGCCCGTGGGAGTGGCGCGCGTATTGCCCGCGGCGGAGTGATTCTTAATCCGCAAACCTGCCATCTTTTTCCTCACCTCCGGGCTTGACCGGGGGGTTCATCTCTACAATTCAGGAATGCCGACGAGCGATTGATTGCCGGGAGCGCAGACAACTTTACGCAGTCTGCGAAAGCTAGACCGCCAGCCCAGCAATGAGGATGGAAAGGACCATGACTCCCACTCCGACCCCCGCCGCGCGCAGCTCTTTCGTCGACGCCTTTGCAGTTTATCTGCGCCCGCGGGTGTTGATCGTGATGCTGCTGGGCTTCGCCTCAGGCCTGCCGCTGGCGCTGTCGGGTTCGACGCTGGCGGTTTGGCTCACCGAGGCTAACATCGATCTTGCCACCATCGGCCTGTTTTCGCTTGTGGGCCTTCCCTACACCATCAAGTTTCTCTGGGCGCCGCTGGTGGATGCGCTCGATATTCCGCTGCTGTCGCGCCGCTTCGGCCGCCGCCGCGGCTGGCTGATTTTTTCCCAGCTGCTGCTGATCGCTGCAATCGTGCTGCTCGGATTATGCGACCCTTCGGTATCGATCCCCCTCATCACCCTCGGCGCGGTGACGGTGGCGACCGCCTCGGCGACGCAGGACATCGTAATCGACGCCTTCCGCGTGGAGAGCCTGGAGACCAGCGAACAGGCCGCCGGCATGGCCGGCTATGTTGCCGCCTATCGCGTCGGCATGCTGGTGGCCGGCGCGGGCGTGCTGGCGCTGGTGGCCTGGTTCGAATATCGCGGCATCCCGCACGGCCTGGCCTGGACCTGGGGTTACGTGGTCGCGGCGCTGCTGATGGGAATCGGCCTTGCCGCAACGATTTTGGCGCGCGAGCCGGAAGGCGGCGAGCGCCCCCCGGTGAAGGACGCGCGCGAGGTCGCCAACCGCGTATTCGTCACCGCCTATGGCGCCTTCGAGGATTTCCTCACCCGGCCGACCGCCGTCGCCATCCTGCTGTTCGTGCTGTTGTTCAAATTCTGTGATGCTTTTGCCGGCGTCCTCACCGCGCCTTTCGTGCTGAAGATCGGCTTCGACAAGGAAACCTATGCAGCCATCGTCAAGGGCGTGGGTTTCATCGCGGCCATACTCGGCGGCTTTGCCGGCGGCATGATCGCCCGCGCGTTGCCGCTTTCGACCAGCCTTTGGATCGCCGGCCTGCTGCAGATGACCTCAAATCTGGTATTTTCCTGGCAGGCGCTGATCGGCGCGAATGTCGCTGCGCTCACTTTCACCATCGTCGTGGAGAATTTCACCGGCGCGATCGGCACGGTGATCTTCGTCGCCTATCTCTCGGCACTGTGCGGAGACCGCGCACATACCGCCACGCAATACGCGTTGCTCACAGCGCTGGCTGCGGTGGGGCGCACCGTACTCGCCTCCGGCGGAGGCTTCGTCGCCGAGGCGGCCGGCTGGTTTTTGTTCTTTGTCATCACGGCTGCATCGGCGATACCGAGCTTCCTCTTGCTCTGGTGGCTGCAGCAGCGCGGGCATTTCGCCGGGCTTGATCGACGAGCCTAGAACAGCGTCCGCTGCTTGATGGCAGCCGAAAGCGTACCCTCGTCGAGATAGTCGAGTTCGCCGCCGACCGGCACGCCATGCGCCAGCCGCGTCACCTTCACTCCCGAGTCGTGCAGAAGATCGGTGACGTAATGCGCCGTGGTTTGGCCGTCGACGGTGGCATTCAGCGCTAGGATCACTTCTTTCACTACGCCGTCATGCGCGCGCGAAATCAGCGCGTCGATGGAAAGATCCTGCGGGCCGACACCGTCGAGCGGCGAAAGCGTGCCGCCCAGCACGTGATAGCGCGAATTAATCGCATGCGCCCGCTCCAGCGCCCAGAGATCGGCGACGTCGGCAACCGCGACAATGATGGAAGCGTCGCGGCGGTCGTCCGTGCAGACGGTGCAGGGATTCTGCGTATCGATATTGCCGCAGACCCGGCAGATCTCGATCTTCTCCATTGCGGTGGCGAGTGCGGCGCCGAGCGGGGCCATCAACTGCTCGCGCTTTTTGATCAAATGCAGCGCCGCACGCCGCGCCGAACGCGGGCCCAGCCCGGGCAGGCGCGCGAGCAATTGAATCAGACGCTCGATTTCAGGTCCGGCAACGGCGGTAGGCATGCGCCCTTATCTCGATTGGTGACATAGGCTACGGCGTCATGGCGAGGCTTGTCTCCGCCATCCACGTCTTTGCCACGCATGACTAGAACGTGGATGCCCTGCACCTAGGCGAGCATGACGGCAGAAAACTTTTGGTGGCTAAAACAATTTCATCCCGGGCGGCAGCGGCAGACCGCCGGTCAGGCCCTGCATTTTCTCCTTCATCACCGCTTCGGCCTTGCGCCGTCCATCGGCATGGGCGGCAACCAGCAAGTCCTCGAGGATTTCCTTTTCAGTCGGCTGGAGCAGCGAATCATCGATCTTCACGCCCTTCATCTCGCCCTTGGCGGTGAGCGCCACGGTGACGAGGCCGCCGCCGGCGAGGCCTTCGAGCTCGATGGTGTCAAGCTCGGCTTGCAGCGCTTCCATCTTCGATTGCAGCTGCGCTGCCTGCTTCATCAGGCCCATGAAATCCGGCATGGCTCAGTCCTCGCGCTCGGGGTCGGGCAGCATGTCGGCGTCCGGCACGGCTTCACGTGCTGCTTCGGACCGCCGCACGTCGACGATCTCGGCGCCGGGAAACCGTTGCAGCACCGATTGCACCAGCGGATCGGCGCGCACGCCGCGCATCAGCTCGGCCTTCTCCGATTCCATTTGCTGGCGGACCGTTGGCGCGCCCTCCTCCGACGATACCGCCACCATCCAGCGCCGCCCGGTCCAAGCCGCGAGCTTGCGGGACAGATCGCCGACCAACGTTTTTGCTGCGCTCGGCAGCACGCCGATTTCCAACTGCCCGTCCTCGAAGCGCACCAGCCGGACGTCGCGTTCCAGCGCAGCCTTGATGGTGAGATCGCGTTTCTCGGCGGCTAGCGCGATCAGGTCCTCGAAGCGCGCGAGCGTAACGACCGGCTCGGCCGCGGCAGGTTCATTCAAGCGCACGCTCGGCTCGCCCAAAGCCATGTGGGGCGAGGCAGCGGGAGCGGCAGAGCCACGCGGAGCACCGCGGGGGGGCTCGTAACGCGGGGCAATGGATCCGCCCGCGCTGGGCGCGGCCGAAGCCGGTGTGCCCCCATTGGTCGGGCGCGCGCCGGAGGATTTCTCCTCGCCGAGCGAGCGCATGACTTCGTCCGGCGTCGGCAGGTCGGCGGCATAGGCGACGCGCACCAATACCATCTCCGCCGCGGCCACCGGCCGGCCGGCCGCCTGCACTTCGGCGACGCCCTTCAAAAGCATCTGCCAAGCGCGCGA
>JAXDOO010000091.1:0-9615 GCA_034668865.1 Alphaproteobacteria bacterium | reverse complement strand
GTCACCTCGCGCGGGAAGCGGCCGTGCACGCTGTCGTAGCGCAACAGATGCGCGTTGGTTTCCACCGGGCCGAGGTCGTTGATGCCGACGACCTGGATGTCCTTGCGCCCTGACTCGATGATGGCGCGCAGGACGTTGCGGCCGATACGGCCGAAGCCATTGATCCCAACACGAACGGTCATTCCAATCTCCTCCAACGGGACTGCGCTTGTCATCGCCCGCGAAGCCGGGCAATCCAGTAAACGCAGGCGTTCTTTTGAAAGCTAGGCGCCGGAGTTACTGGAGCCCCGCCTGCGCGGGGCATGACGACAACTTATGTATCTCCGCGGCCGCCTCAAGTCTTTGCCAATCTGCTCAATGCCGCCTCGGCGACCTTTTCCGGCGTGATGCCGAAATGCTTGTAGAGGTCCTTGTAGGGCGCGCTGGCGCCGAAGGTCGACATTCCGACAAACAGCCCGTCACTGCCGATGATGGCGTCCCAGCCCTGGCGTACAGCGGCCTCGATGCCGACCCGAACCGGCGCCGTACCGACGATGGCCTCGCGATAGTCGTCGGGCGCGGCGAAGAACAGTTCGAAACAAGGCACCGATACCACGCGGGCAGCGACGCCCCTGGCCGCCAAGAGCTTGCGCGCCTCGATCGCGACCGACACTTCCGAGCCGGTGGCGAAGAGTGAGACCCGGGCCTCACCTTCCGCCGGCGCGATTTCATAGGCGCCCCGCGCGCAGCGGTTGTCTTTGTCGTGCCCGAGGCGAAGCTGCGGCACGTTCTGCCGCGTCAATGCCAGCACGCTTGGGCTGCCTTTCGCTTCCAATGCGAGTTGCCAGCATTCCGCGGTCTCGACCCCGTCTGCCGGGCGGAACACCAGCAGATTCGGGATCGCGCGTAGCGCGGCGAGATGCTCGACCGGCTGATGCGTCGGCCCGTCTTCGCCGAGGCCGATGGAATCATGCGTCATCACATGGATGACGCGTGCACCCATCAAAGCCGCGAGGCGGATCGCCGGTCGGCAGTAATCGGAGAAAACCAGGAAAGTGCCAGAATAAGGAATGATGCCGCCATGCAAGGTCATGCCGTTCATGGCCGAGGCCATGGCATGCTCGCGAATGCCGTAATGGATGAAGCGGCCACTATAGTCGGCGGCGGACATCACCTGCATGCTCTTGGTCTTGGTATTGTTGGAGCTGGTGAGATCGGCAGAGCCGCCGATCATTTCCGGAATTGCCGGGATTAAAGTGTCGAGCACGAATTCCGACGCTGTGCGTGTGGCGATTTCCTTCGGCGCATCGGCAAGGCCTTTCTTCACCACCTGCACGGCTTCACTCAGTTTGGCGGCGGCAATATCGCCGCGCATGCGCCGCTCGAATTCCGCGCGCTTGCCGGCGTCGAGCGCAGAGAATTTCCTTTTCCAGGCAGCGTGCACTTCCTGCGAACGCTTGCCTGCCTTGCGCCATCGGTCGCGGATGTCGGCGGGAATCTCGAAGGCAGCATCGCTCCAGCCGAGCGCCTTGCGCGCGCCGATGATTTCGTCAGCGCCAAGGGGCGAGCCGTGCGAGCTGGCTTTGCCTGCCTTGGTCGGTGCGCCGAATCCGATGGTGGTCTTGCAGGCGATCAGCGTCGGCTTGTCCGATAGCTGCGCCCGCTGGATCGCCGCGGCGATAGCTTGCGGATCGTGACCGTCCACGCGCATAGCGGCCCAGCCGCAGGCTTCGAAGCGCTTCACCTGATCGACGCTGTCGGTGAGCGACAGCGGGCCATCGATGGAAATGCCGTTGTCGTCAAACAGCACGATCAGCCGGTTAAGCTTCAGATATCCCGCGAGCGCGATGGCTTCCTGGCTGATGCCTTCCATCAGGTCGCCATCGGAGGCGAGCACATAAGTGCGGTGATCAACCAGATCGCCGAATTCCGCCGCCAGGTGCCGTTCGGCGATCGCCATGCCGACCGCGTTGGCGAGGCCCTGGCCGAGCGGGCCGGTGGTGGTTTCTACGCCCGGGGTGATGAAACTCTCCGGATGACCGGGAGTAACCGAGCCGATCTGGCGGAAGCGCTTGATCTGATCGATCGTCATGCTCTCAGCGCCGAGCAGGTGGAGCAGGGCGTAAATCAGCATCGAGCCATGCCCGGCCGACAGTACGAAGCGATCACGGTCGGGCCATTTCAGGTCGGCGGGATCGAATTTCAGAAAACGTGTGAAGAGGACGGTGGCGATATCGGCCGCGCCCATCGGCAGGCCGGGATGCCCGGATTTGGCCTGTTCCACCGCGTCCATCGCCAGTGCCCGGATGGCGTTGGCCAAGCGGTCGTGTTCTGCGCGGCTTACAGTCGGCGTTCCGGTCGAGCGGTCCGGCTGCGAAGCGGCAACCGTTGCTGCCGAGGAAGATTGTGCATTCATGGGGAGGGCCATCCTTTGACGTGGGGATAGCACGTGAAAAAGGCGAATCAAACCAAGGCGGTGCTGCAAATTGGGGCCATGCACAGGCGTGACGAAAAGACAGCGCGCAAGTCGACGTGGGTGATTGACGTCCCGATACGGCAACACGTAAGATTCCCGATCTAAGCGATTGCCGAAACAAGAAATTCCGATAGGAATCGGCGGGGGAGCCGGCAACCGGGGGTTTGGCCCATGGCAGATACGGCTGCGATCGATAGTGCGACCAAGCGCCTTTCGCAGGCGCTGGACGCGCTGGAAGCCGCGGTCGAGCGCCGCCACGAAGCCGATCGCGGCGGGCAATCGCTTGGGGTGCAATTGCATGCGCTGGGCGCCGACCGTTCGCGCCTCACCGCAGAACTGGATGACGTGACCGCACGTTCGCGGGAGATCGAGACCACCAACCGTGAGATCGCTCGCCGCATTGATGTGGCGATGGACAGCATCCGCGCAGTTATTGATGGCGAAGAACGCAGAGGATGAGGGCTCCCGATGTCCGAAGTGACTGTTACCATCAATTCGCGGCAATACCGGATGGCCTGCGAGAACGGGCAAGAGAAGCACCTGCTCAAGCTTGCGCAGGATTTGGATCAGCGCATTGCGCAATTGCGCACGAGCTTCGGCGAGGTAGGTGACACGCGCCTCACGGTAATGGCGGCGCTGACGGTCGCCGATGAACTGGCCGAGACCGGCAAGACCGTCCGCCGGCTGGAGCAGGAACTGGCCGGGCTGAAGGATGCGCGAGTGGTCGCCGCCGATCGGGGCCAGATGACCCAGGCCGCTCTGGTCGCCGCCTTCAACTCAGCCGCCGCCCGCATTGAAGGGCTGACCAAGAAGCTCAACCAGACCGTCGGCGGCGAAGTCGCGATGGGGTGACCTCATCTGCGGGCCCCGAGCCAAGGCGGGCAGCGGGGCGTTGTTATTCACGATGACAATTGAGATGGGTCACGGCAACGCCTTGAGGTGGCGGATCGGCTTGCCGGGCGCGATCGCCTGGGCGGCGGCGACGATGGCGTTCGCGTCAATGCCATAGTGCCGGTAGAGGTCGGGAAGTGAACCGGTCTGCCCGAAATGCTCCACGCCGAGCGGGCGCACGCGATGGCCGTGGACGGCGCCGAGCCAGGCGAGGGCTCCGGGATGGCCGTCGATCACCGTGACGAGGCCGCAATGAGACGGCGCCTCGCTCAGGAGGCGCTCGATGTGCGAACGGGCTTGCACGAGGCCGCGCTCGCGGGCGCGGCTCGCTGCGGTCCAGCCGGCGTTGAGCCGATCGGCCGAAGTGATGGCGAGCAGGCCGACGTCGCGCCGATCCTCCGCCATCAACCCGACCGCCTGGATCGCCTCCGGCGCCACCGCACCGGTATAGGCGACGATCACCTGGCAGTTCGGCCCGGGCCGGCGCAGCCAATAGCCACCATCGATGATCGCCTGGCGCAGTTCCGGAGTCAGCGCGCGGCTCAACTGCTCGATCGGTCGCGTGGTCAACCGTAGATAGACCGACCCGCCGGTCTCATCGCGCAACCAGTTGCGCTCGGAGGCTTTGCCGTCGCTCTCCTTCTGGATGTAGGCGAGCGCCCAGGCAAGCACGACCGCAAGCTCATCGACGAACGCGGGCTCGAAGGCGGCGAGCCCGTCCTGCGCCATTCCAATCAGCGGCGTTCCGATCGATTGATGCGCGCCGCCCTCCGACGACAACGTGATGCCGGACGGCGTCGCCACGAGGATGAACCGCGCATCCTGATAGCAGGCGTAGTTGAGCGCATCGAGGCCGCGCGCGATGAATGGATCATAGAGTGTCCCAATCGGCAGCAGCCGCTCGCCGTTGATACTATGGGACAAGCCGAGCGCGGAAAGCAGGATGAAGAGGTTGTTCTCGGCGATGCCGAGTTCGATGTGCTGGCCCTTGGGAGAAAACTCCCAGGTGAAGGTCGAGGGAATGCGTTCTTTCTTGAACGTGTCCGCAAGCGACTCGCGGGCGAACAGGCCGCGCCGGTTCACCCAGGGGCCGAGATTGGTCGAGATGGTGACGTCCGGTGACGTGGTGACGATGCGCTCTGCAAGCGGCGTTGCGCTGCGGGCAATCTCATTGAGCAACGACCCGAAACCGGCCTGCGTGGAGGTCACCTTTGGCGTCGGCATGGAAAGTTCAGCCGGGACTTCGATGGGTGCGGCCCGGTGCCGGCGCTGCATTTCGGGCGCGAGCGGCGACTGGTCGAGAAACGCCTGCAGGTCGGCGGGGGACGTTTGCAGTCCTTCGAATCGGTCCCACTCGTGCCCCGTCCTGATCTGCATCATCTCGCGAAACGCTTCCATCTGCGTCGGGGTCATCAGGCCCGCGTGATTGTCCTTGTGACCTGCGAAGGGAAGTCCGAAACCTTTGATGGTATAGGCGATGAAACAGATCGGGCGGTCGTGATCGACCGTCGCAAAAGCCTGCAGCAGCGTCGGCAGATCATGGCCGGCGAGGTTCGTCATCAACCGGGCCAGCTCGGCATCCGACCGCTTGTTGAGGAGGCGCGTGACCGCGCCCTGATCGCCGAGATCATCAAGGAGGCGGCGGCGCCAGGCCGCGCCGCCCTGGAACACCAGCGCCGAGTAAAGCTGGTTGGGGCACTTGTCGATCCAGTCGCGCAAGCGCTCGCCGCCGGGCTCGCGGAATGCGTTCTCCAGCATGAAGCCGTATTTCAGAATCACCACGTCCCAGCCGAACGCGCGGAACAACGCCTCGTAGCGCGCCCACAGGCCCTCGCGCACCACCGCGTCGAGGCTCTGACGGTTATAGTCGATGATCCACCAGCAGTTACGCAGGCCCTGCTTCCAGCCTTCGAGAACCGACTCGAAGACGTTGCCCTCGTCGAGCTCGGCATCGCCCACAAGCGCGATCATGCGGCCCTCCGGCCGCGTGAGCCCCCAGCCATGGGCGCGCACATAGTCCTGCACCAGCGAGGAAAACAGCGTCTGCGCGACCCCTAAACCGACGGATCCGGTCGAGAAGTCAACGTCATCGACGTCCTTGGTGCGCGAAGGATAGCTTTGCGCGCCCTTGTAGCCGCGAAAGGCCTCAAGCTTTTCCCGTGTCTGCCGGCCCAGCAGGTACTGGATGGCGTGAAATACCGGGCTTGCATGCGGCTTCACGGCCACGCGATCCTGCGGCCGCAATACGTGGAAATAGAGCGCGGTCATGATGGTGACGAGCGAAGCCGACGAGGCCTGATGGCCGCCCACCTTCATTCCATCCACGCTGTCGCGCAGATGATTGGCGTGGTGGATTGTCCAGGCGGCAAGCCACAGCGCCTTGCGCTCAAGCTCACCTAAGATCGACAGCGTTCGTTGATCCATGGGCTCGGCCGTGCTTCGGCGTCGGTTTATTCTGTCACGAGCTTATATCACCAGCTCACTCGCAACACTTCGGCATCGCCATTGCGTGCTGTCGGCTTTGTGATCCGGGCGCGCAAATGGTCCAGCCGGCGGTGGCGCTCGCATCCCATATGCACTACATTAACCGGGCGGGGCTGCGGGGTGCGTTGGAGTACATTCCCCGGGGCCTTACGATCTCGACGGGAGCTGTCCCTGTCCTTGACCCTGGTCTTGGGCATATGGCGCCCACCTACTTATGTAGGTTCCCGGGATCACAGCTCTGACGGCTTAGCGGCTCCGCACTCATGACCGACCTGCAGAAACTTGTTTACAGCGTCGCGACGGGTTTCGCCGCCATCATCGCAATCAGCGCGCTCTATTATTACGAAGGCCGCGAGCCGAACAAAAGTCTGGTCGGTGCAGCCGGCGTTATGGCCAGCATTGGGTTGTGGCATTTCCTCAGCCGAAAAACTAAGTCCTGACCGCCACGCGGGATGACGGCTTTGGATTCAGCGGACCAAATCCCCCGACAAAAAGAACTGCTCCGCAACGAAGCGCTTGCGCGTCGGGACGCCTTGCCGGCGACCCAGCGGCAGGCAGCGGCGGAAACTATCGCCGCGCGCAAATTTCCGGTCGCTGTGCCGCGCGGCGCTGTCGTGTCCGGCTTCATGCCGATGAAGAGCGAGATCAATCCGCTGCCGTTGCTCAAGCGCCTGGCGGCAGAAGGCGCGACGCTGGCGTTGCCTGTAGTGATGGCACGCGGCAAGCCGCTGATCATGCGCGTCTGGGAATTCGGCGGCCCGCTCGATGCGGGCGTCTGGGGAATCCGCCAGCCGAAAGCCGGCGCGCCAGAAATCGATCCTGATATTTTGATCGTTCCGCTCGCCGCCTTTGACCGAGCTGGCCATCGCATCGGTTACGGAGCGGGCTATTACGACATGACCATCACCCGGCTGCGCGGCATCAAACCGGTTGTCGCCGTGGGCATTGCCTTCGCCGCGCAGGAAATCCCCCGCGTGCCGGCGACGGAACGCGACGCCCGGCTCGATCTTGTGCTAACCGAGCGCGAGATCATCGATTTCCATAAGGCCTGAGCACCATGCGCATTTTTTTCATCGGCGACATTGTCGGCCGCAGCGGGCGGACCATCGTCAGCGAACGCCTGCCGGGATTGATCGCCGACTGGAGACTCGACCTTGTGGTGATCAACGGCGAGAACGCCGCCGGCGGCTTCGGTATTACCGAGGCGATTTATCAGGAGCTGCTCGACGCCGGCGCCGATGCCATCACGCTCGGCAATCACGCATGGGACCAACGCGAGGCACTGGTTTTCATTGAGCGCGCCCCGCGCCTCATTCGCCCGATCAATTATCCGCCCGGGACGCCTGGCCGCGGCGCGGCGATGATCGAGGCGAAGAACGGCGCCCGCGCGCTGGTGATCAACGCCATGGGCCGCATCTTCATGGATCCGCTCGACGATCCCTTTGCCGCGATCGAGCGCGAACTTTCCGCCTGCGGGCTGAAATCCGACGCCGACACCATTATCATCGACATGCATTGCGAGGCGACGAGCGAGAAACAGTCGATGGGTCATTACGTCGACGGCCGCGCCAGCCTGGTCGTTGGCACGCATACCCATGTGCAGACATCCGATCACCGCATCCTTGCGGGCGGAACCGCTTTCGTCTCCGACGTGGGCATGACCGGCGACTACGACTCCGTCATCGGCATGGCAAAGGAAGAACCGATCAACCGTTTTCTGCGACGCATACCATCTGCCAGGTTCGAGCCGCCCAATGGGCCTGCCACGCTGTGCGGCATCGCTGTCGAAACCGATGACACGACTGGCCTCGCGACGCGCGTCGCGGCCGTCCGCCTCGGCGGCATTCTGGAGGAGGCGGTGCCCGGATTCTGGCAGTAGGGGCTTTTATTGTTCCGGGCTTGCATTTTATAACCGCGCTGAAAATCAACAGACATAAGTGAGACCATGGCTGGCCATTCACAGTTCAAGAACATCATGCACCGCAAGGGCAAGCAGGACAAAGTCCGTGCTCAGCTCTTCGCCAAACTCGGCCGCGAAATCACCGTCGCCGCCAAGCTTGGCCTGCCCGATCCGGCCTTCAACCCGCGCCTGCGCGCAGCGATTCTCGCGGCCAAGGCCCAGAGCATGCCAAAGGACAATATCGAACGCGCGATCAAGAAGGCTTCAGGCGGTGATGCCGAGAACTATGAAGAGATCCGATACGAAGGCTATGGCCCGGGTGGTGTCGCGGTCATCGTTGAAGTGCTGACCGACAACCGCAACCGCACCGCCTCCGACGTGCGTTCCACTTTCTCTAAGAACGGCGGCAACCTGGCCGAAACCGGCGCGGTGTCTTTCATGTTCGATCGTGTCGGTGTGGTGGAGTTCAACGCCGGCGTCGCCAATGCCGACCAGATGCTGGAAGCCGCGATCGAGGCCGGCGCCGATGACGTCATTTCAACCGACGCCGGCCACGAGATCTACACCACGCCGGAGTCACTGAATGAAGTATCCAAGGCGCTGGAGGCGAAATTCGGCGAGCCGCGCAAAGCCACGCTGCTCTGGAAGGCGCAGAACAACATCGCCATCGATGACGAGAAGGGCGAACAGCTATTCGGCTTGATCGAGACGCTGGAGGAGCTCGACGACGTGCAGAACGTCTATGCTAATTTCGAAGTCTCGGATGCCCTCGTCACCAAGATGAGCGCCTGACGCTAAGGCCGGTTGGCTTCGTTATTCTCATAGGCCCGGTGCGTCGCCGCATCGCGCACGTTTTCTATGGCCGGATCCTTGCGGCGGCGGCGCCAGGCGAGGATGCCATAGGCGATGCCGATACCGAGCGCAGCCACCAGGATCACATCGATTACCAGCCAAAGCCATCCGCCCGTGTCGTCCATCGGTCCGCTCCTCTTGCTATTCATGGGACAACGCGCGGGCTGGGCTTGGGGTCCCGCCGCCGCCCTAGGCTGGAAACGGCGGGCGGGTTATCACAGCACATGCTGCGCCGCCCGATTCGCATCCTCGGCATCGATCCGGGGCTCCGCCGCACCGGCTGGGGCGTCGTGGAGATCGACGGCAACCGGCTGACTTTCGTCGCCTGCGGGTCGGTGTCCACCGACGACAAAGCCGACCTGGCGCGCCGGCTGCTGGCGCTGCACGACGGGCTGTTTCGCATCGTCGAGGAATTCGTCCCAGACGAGGCCGCGGTGGAAGCCACTTTCGTCAACAAGGATGCGGCGGCCACGCTCAAGCTCGGCCAGGCGCGCGGCATCGCCATGCTGGTGCCGGCACGGGCCAGCGTGCCGGTTTCCGAATACGCGCCCAACCTGGTGAAGAAGACCATTGTCGGCGCCGGCCATGGCGAGAAGGCGCAGATCCGCATGATGATCGGCGTGTTGCTGCCCAAGGCCGATCCGCAGAGTCACGATGCCGCCGACGCGCTCGCCATCGCGGTGTGTCATGCGCATCACCGCACCAGCGTGCTTCTGAAGGTGGCGGCGCAATGATCGGCAAGCTCCGCGGCCTGATCGACAGCTACGGCGAAGATTTCATCATCGTCGATGTCGGCGGTGTCGGCTATCTCGTGCATTGCTCCGCGCGCACGTTGCAGGCGCTGCCGGCGCAAGGCGAGGCGGTGACGCTCGCGATCGAGACCCATGTGCGCGAGGACCAGATCAAGCTGTTCGGCTTCACCAGCGATCTTGAACGCGAATGGTTCCGCCTTTTGCAAACCGTGCAGGGCGTCGGCACCAAGGTTGCGCTCGCGGTGCTGTCGACGCTCAAGCCGGCGGAACTCGCCACCGCT
>JAXDOO010000090.1:0-4804 GCA_034668865.1 Alphaproteobacteria bacterium | reverse complement strand
CAGCCGCCGCCCAGCCGGGGCCAGGGCGCCGTCTCGATGGTGTTGAGGTCGACCGCGACGCCTTCGATGACCGGAATACCCTGCTGCTTGCTCCAGTCCAGGTAGGTATCGGTCAGATAGCGCAGCGCGGCGTTGTCGATTGCCATTCTCTCGTCCTTATCAGCGGCGGCGCAGCATAATGCGGCCTTTTAGCAGGCAAAGGCAGAATTTGAAATCCATTTCGATTCTGTCCAGAATGAAGGACTACCTGCCCGTATTTTGCCGGCCAGCCGTTAATATGCTTCGGGTTAACGGCAAAGGCGAGACGGCAGGGAAATCGCGGAAAACGGAGGAAAAATGCGCAAATTGCTGTGGGGCGGTCTCGGGATCTGCGCGGTGCTGCTGGCGGCGGGACAAGCGAGCCACGCGCAATCGCCGGAGGAATTCTACCGGGGCAAAACCGTAAAGTTCATTGTCGGGTCGAATACCGGCGGCAGCTACGACACCTATAGCCGTTTGCTCGCACAATTCATGGGTCGCCACATCCCGGGAAATCCCACGCTCGTGGTGGAGAATATGCCCGGCGCATCCGGTGTGAAGTCGGCGCAATACATCGGAGAGATCGCTCCGAAGGACGGCTCCGTCTTCGGCATGTTCAACCAGAGCATGCCGCAGCGCCAGATGTTCGAACCGGATCAGGTCCAATTCGATCTTTCCAAGTTCAGCTGGATCGGCGCGATGAATACCTCCACCACCGTATTCATCACCTGGCACGCGAGCGGCGTGAAGACACTGGAGGATGCGAAGAAAAAGGAAGTCGTGATGGGCGCGTTGAGCGCCACCGGCGGAAATTCGGTTTATCCGCTGCTGATCAACGCCTTCCTGGGCACCAAGTTCAAGGTCGTGCTCGGCTATCAAGGTGGAAACACCATCCAGCTGGCGATGGAGCGCGGTGAGGTTGACGGGCGCGCCGCCGTGGTCTGGTCCGGGCTGAAGGCCGGCTGGCCGCATTGGATCGCCGAGAAGAAAATCAACGTTCTGCTGCAGACCGGGCTGACGAAGGAGAAGGATTTGCCGGACGTGCCGCTCTTGCTCGATCTCGCCAAAACTCCGGAGGAGACGGCAATCTTCCGATTTGTTTCGAGCGACAGCGCGATCGGCTTTCCGGTTACCGCCCCACCGGGGATTCCGGCCGACCGGCTGGCCGCGCTGCGCAAGGCTTTCTCCGATACGATGAAAGATCCGGAATTCTTAAAAATCGCGACCGAGCGCAAGCTTGAGGTCGAACCTTCCACCGGCGAGGAGGTGAAAAAGGTTGTCGAAGATCTCATCAGTACGCCGAAGGACGTGATTGCCAAGATCAAAAAAGGTCTTGCCGAGGCCGAAGCGCAAGCGACGCAGGTGAAGAAATAGGGCGATACGGGGATCCGGATCAGCGGTTCTCCGCGCTGGCCAAGGGCGCGCACACCGGGGACGTGCGCCGATCATGTCCAGCGCGGTCGGTTTCCGGCTAAAGCGCGCTAGACGTTGTGATTGCCGTTGGAGAAGCCGAGACGGCGGGATAACTCGGCGGCGGCGCGTTTCAGCGCGACGGCCGGCTTGCCGGAATAGCCGGTATCGAATCCGATGGCCGACACCACGCCGAGGCAGAGCGCCAGCCGGCCATGCGCGCCGAAAACCGGCGCCGCCAAGGCTGCGATGTTGGGTGTCTCCTCGCCGAGACCACGGCCGATGCCATGTCTGTGCACTTCAGCCTGCATCGCCTCGATGCTTTTGGCCGAGGTCCGCCCCTTGGGAGACAATGCCAGCTCCCGTTCTACAAACGGACCCGTATCGGATTCCGGCAGATAGGTAAGAAAGACCCGCCCCGACGCGCTGTTGAGCAACGAAAGATTGCGGCCTTCGCGCACGCGCACGGCGGACACAAGCCCGGCCTGCTCGCAGCGGATGACGGTGGGACCATTGGTTCCCCAGACCACAATGAGGGCCGCAAGTCCGGTTTCATCTGCCAGCGGCGCCAGTGCCTCGCTGGCGAAACGCACGGCATCCACCTTGCCGAGCGCGGCGACGCCGAGCTCAACGATCTCGGAACCCAGGTCGTAAAGTCCGGAGATCGCGCTATGCTCAACCAAGCGGGTATTCGCCAGACCGAGCAGATAGCGATGCGCACGCGGCGCCGACATGCCGGCGGCGGAGGCGATTTCGCTTAGCGTCGCGGGTCTTCCCAGCGAGGCGATCACGCGCAGAAGCGAGACTGCCACGACGATAGAACGGTTGCCGTGGCGCGGCAGGCCTTTTCCTTTCGTCTTGCTTTTGGTTTTTCTGGAGGGGGCGGGCCCGGCCATCACTGTGCGGCTTGCCTGAAAACACGATAATTCCTGATCACTTTGCCTCAGCAGACCAAAGCCTGCAACAGTTACCGCTCTGGACTTTAGATGAAAAAGCTGCGATTATCGAAATTCGTAATTGATGTCGAATTTTGAAGAACGGCTCGTCAACGTCACGACCGGCGATACAGGGCGAATCAGACGAGATGGCAGAATACGTTGTTGGCAAGATTGAAGAGATCCCGGAAGGGACGGCCATTGCCGTAGAAGCGGGTCGGCGCACCATCGCGATTTTCCGCGTTGCTGGAAAACTTTATGCTGTGGCCAATCGTTGTCCTCACAAGGGCGCATCGCTATGCGACGGCGAGGTGGTGGTGGAAGACGGCATTGTCCGCTGTCCCTGGCATCACTGGAATTGGCAACTCGGGGACGGCAAGCTTGAAGCCGATCCGCGCCAGGCGCTGCGCACCTATCCGATCGCCCTTGATGGCGAGGATGTGGTGGTAACCGTTTGAATGGCGACAAGTCGCCGACACGAGAGATCAGCATGAACGTAGTGACCAATCCGAACCGCCAGCCGGCGAAGCGCGTCAAACCGAATCCGATCGATCCGCGCGCACACAACTACAAGGTCGTGGATACCGATTTCCATTTCATTCCGGACTGGCAGGTTTTGCGGAAGTTCATGAAGGAGCCGTTCAGGACCGAGTTGACGAAATATCCTCCGGTCGGCGGCGACTACACGCCGCAATATGCCATCGGGATCGAAGGCACCGGGCAGGAGACGATGGGTCGCGCCGGCACGGCAGCGGAAGTGCTGAAGGTGATGGAGGAGATCGGCGTCGAGACTGTGGTCCTGAGCCCCGGCTTCCAGCGGCCACAGAGCATATTCCATCCTGCGATGCTGGTAGCGGTTGCTTCGGCCTATAACGATTATCTCGCCGCCGAAGTGTTGCCGGTCACGCCGCGCATCAAGGGTGAGATCATGATCAGCCACCGCGATCCGGCCGCTGGGGCGGCCGAGATTGAGCGCATGGCCAAGCATCAAGGCTTCGTTTCGGTTTATACGGAATTCGGCGGCAACTACGAGCCGATCGGCACTGCAAAGCACGATCCGATTTATCAGGCTGCGATCGATAACGACCTCGCCGTCACCTCGCATGTGGGAACCTTCTACCAGCAGATGACGCCGCTGCATCAGGGCACGCGCACCTGGTCCGAGCTGGTCGGAATATCCGCCGTCTCGATCTCGATGGCCTATGTCGGCAGCATGATTTTCCAGGGCTTGTTCGACAAATTTCCTTCTCTGCGCGTCATTATCAAAGAAGGCGGCTTCTGGTGGCTGCCGGAATTCATGGCGCGTTCGGACGACTACTATTTGAGCCATCCGGGTGACATCAAGCTCACCGAGCGCAAGCTGGAAGCCGGCGAGCAGTTCCTGAACAAGCTGCCGAGCGAATATTTCGACAGCAATATTCGCTTCTCCAGCCAGCCGGTATGCTTCCCTCGCGATCCCAAGCATTTTAAGATGTTGATGGAGTTGTGCCGAGGCGAGGACATGCTGCTCTATTCCTCGGACTGGCCGCACGCGACATTTGATCCGATCAATTGGGCATTCGATCCCGCCATCTCGGAAGAGGGGCGCAAAAAAATCCTCGAGGACAACGCGAGGAACTGGTTCAGAAGGCCGATCTGAGATTCGGCTCGAGGGGAAACGAGGGTGGGATGGGTAAGCTGATTGAGGCCGCCCTGCCGGCCGTCGCCGCAGCGACGCTGGCGCTAGGGCTTCTCGCTGCGTGGCCGGACGCCGCGGGCGCGCAGAACATTATCGAGGAATGGGATTCCATTAAGGCGCCGCCGCCTCCCATCGCCAAGATCAAGCCTGTCCAAATAGATGCCAAGAAGACTGCGTTGTTCAGCCTAGACTGGAACCGCAAGACCTGCACCGCTGACGGGCGCGTGCGCTGTTTCAAAACTCTCCCCAAGATTGAAAAGCTGCTGGCGGATGCGCGCAGCCACAACGTCCTGATCGTGCATGCGCTGTCCAGCAGCATGCAGCCGGAGGATATCGTGGCCAGTGTCGGACCAAAGGGCGAGGAAAGGGTCGTGCGCGGCCGCGGCGACAAGTTCTCCGACAATGACGTGGAGAAAATGTTGAAGGACAGAGGCATCGATACCGTGATTATCGTCGGCACATCGGCCAACAGCGCGGTGCTTTACACAGCGTTCGGCGCCGTGCAGCGCGGCTTCAAGGCGATCGTCCCGATCGATGGTTTGCCGTCCGAAACGGCGTTTCAGGAGCAGTTCACGATCTGGCAAATCGCCAATGGATCGCAATTGAGCGAGAAAGCCATTCTGACTCGCTTGGATTCTATTACGTTCTGACGCGGCCAACCTTGCATTGCGACGGTATGTCGGTTGCCAGGCTAAAGCTGCATGCAATATTGCGGACGCCGCCGAGGACAACTCTGGCGGTTGTGGGGAATAGGAAATGCTTG
>JAXDOO010000089.1:0-2779 GCA_034668865.1 Alphaproteobacteria bacterium | reverse complement strand
CGCTGGAACTGCCGGACCGGCCGCCGTCGCAGGACGAATTGATCGAGACCGAGGACGGCGTGCGCCTGCTGTCAGGATTTTTGGTCCGCCGTCAGGCCGACCGCGCCGCCAGCACGATCGAGATGGGCATCACCACGCTCAGGCTGTATTTCCGGCAGTGAACCGCGCACGACAAAACCCCGGCCGCGAGAGGGGCGACCGGGGCAAGTCTTCGCGCGGAGGAAGCGAGCTACAGGCGATAGAGGATCTGGTCGGTCCAGAAGCGCTCGAGCCGGTGCAGCGACTTGTTCAAGGTGGCGAACTCGTCGGAATTGATGCCGCCGACCTGCTCTACCGTACGCACGTGCTTCTGATAGAGCCCATCGACGATGTCGCGCACGTCGCGGCCCTTGTCGGTGAGCTTGATGCGCACCGAGCGGCGATCGACGCGCGAGCGCTGGTGATCGAGGAAGCCCATCTCGACCAGCTTCTTGAGGTTGTAGGAAACGTTGGAGCCGAGATAGTAGCCGCGCGTGCGCAATTCGCCGGCGGTCAGCTCCTTGTCACCGATATTATAAAGCAGCAGCGCCTGCACCGAATTGATGTCAGCGCGGCTGCGGCGATCGAATTCGTCCTTGATCACGTCGAGCAGACGGCGGTGCAGCCGTTCCACCAACGTCAAAGCCTCGAGATAGGCCGGCCTGATGTGATCGAACCGCACCTCCTGATCGGCGGGCTCGACCGCTTTTGCAACGGCTTTCATGTTGACGCCTTCCTGTTCTATTGTTGTCTCGACAGGCCCTGTACTCCCCGTCGTATGGCGTCACATTATGGCCCATGGTCTAAATTCGACTTAAACAACACGATAAAGATAAAGTTTATTTGGGACGGTGAATGGTCAATTTAAGCAACAATCGCAGGGGTTTTCGTAACGGTCCATTCACGATGCTGGCCCAGTTCGAAACACCGTTCCCGCTTTCGCCGCGCGCGAAGGATTGCGTTAGGTTTCTATTTATTGCCGCGCAGGAAATGCGGCGCGATGGCCGGCGCCTTCGCCTGCATGCTTACGCAAGTGTTTTATCGAGCGAGGGAGATCGCAGCCGGCGACACGCGTCTACCGATCCGTTGCTTGAGATCGGGAATGAGCGCTTCGGCGGCGACGCCGTCGACCATGGCGCGGGCATCGGGGCCGAGCGCGCGCACCGCCTCGACATAGGCTGCCACTTCGCCGGCATCGCGCACGGCCTGCGGATAGTCGGTCGCGAACACCACTTGCGAGAGCGCCACCTCATGCAGGCCGAAGCGCACCCATTCCGCGCCCCAGGCGGCGGCATGATCGGGACCGGCCCAGCCGGCGCAATCGTAGAACAGGCGCTGCTCCAGATAATGGTCGATCGGCTGCCGCGGCCGGCGGCCATGACGCGGGATCGCCGCGGTGCCCCACTTGTCGCGCTGCTGGAAACCGCGGATGCGTCCGAGATAGCGGCCGATGCCGCCTGAAAAATGCGAGAACTGGATCTTCAAGTCCGGCAGCTCGTCGAGCAGCCCGCTGTTGATGATGCGCAGCGTTGCGATCATCAGCGAAAACTCCCAGCCCATCATGCGGCCGAGATCGTCGGCATCCATGTGCTGCCAGCGGATCACGCTCGGCAGGGGATGGATGAACACGTAGAGCCCAAGCTCCGCCGCGGTGCGCCAGAACGGCCGCAGCGCTTCCGCATCGAGTGCCTGCCCTTGCAGCTCGGAGCCGATGACCACGCCGGGAAAGCCGAGGTCGACGGCGCAGCGCTTCAGCTCGGCCGCCGCTTCCGCCTTGAGCGCCGGCACGTGCGCGAGCCCGATGAAGCGGCCGGGGTGATCGTCGACGGCCTGTCTCATGCGGTCATTGATCAGGCGGCAGGTGGGAAGATCGGGCTGGTCGAAACCCGAGCCGCAGGACAGCACGCCGGCGTCGATGCCGGCGCGGTCCATCACCTGCAGATGCCCGTTCAGGTCGGCGAGCAGCGGGTTGAGCAGATAATTGGGATTGCCGTTCTCATCGAGCTGGACCGAGACGGCATTGCGGTCGCCCTTCAAAAGCTCCGGCGGCGTATAATGCATCTGGAAATCGACAATCACGGGCGCGCTCCATCCATTTCAAGTCCTTGCGATGGGATGCCGTCATGGCGGCTGTTCACGTGCTGCCAAAAGCGCGAGACACAGATAGGCGGCAAGCAGCGCAAGCTCGATCCCGACGACCCACAATCGCCCGCCATAGATTTGCGGAAAAAGTGCCTCGACCGCCGCCATCGAGATGACCGAGGTCAACCACACCACAGCGCCCCACGGCGCCGCCAGCCAAAGCCCGACCGCCGCGACCAGATCAATCACCGCGAAAAACACCGTGGCGGACTGATAGGGCGTCGGATACGCCTCGAATCCCGCCGGCGAAGCCGAGTCGATGCCGCACACCACCGCCCAATGATAAAGTCCCTTCAGGAGCGCGATGACCGCCATCGCACGCAGGAATACCACCAAGCGGGCTGCCCACTTTTCCTTCGATTCCTCGCTTTCGTCGGCATGCACCGGCTCGAGCGTGCGTGCCTGATCGCCGGAAATGGGATCGGTCATGGCGAACCGAATTTAGCGGCGAGGGGTGCAAAAAAATGATGTTGCACATCCGCCTCAGTCACCGCAGCGAGCGAGGACCACAGCCGCCTCAGTATCCGATCCTTATCGACAATCACCACTCGTTTTCCTTCATCGGTCGCAGGCGCCCCGCTTGAGACTATGCGGAATTCGGTGCACATGCACGCTCCGG
>JAXDOO010000088.1:0-3191 GCA_034668865.1 Alphaproteobacteria bacterium | reverse complement strand
CGGCATCGGAGAGCTGATGGATGAAACCACGGCTCGCCAGCACATTGAGGAAGTCGGACTTGTAGGTGGTCATTGCTTTGGCTAATCGAGGTTGCTGGCCGGTGGTGTAACAGGTCCGCCGACCGATTCAACCGGACCCCCTGCTATGGCCCTCCTGAAAGCTGTCGGCCTGATGAGCGGAACGTCGCTGGATGGCGTCGACGTGGCGCTGATCGAGACCGACGGCGAAGGGGTCGTTCGCTTCGGCCCTACCGGATACCGGCCTTACTCGGAGCGCGAGCGGCGGCTGTTGCGGGATGCATTGGCAGAAGGCGCTTCGCTCACCGAACGGGGGCAGCGGCCCGGTGCGTTGGAAAAGGCGGAAGCTTTCGTCACAAAAGTCCACGCCGACGTCATCCAGGAGTTTTTGCACAGCTATGAGATCATGCCGGCCGATGTCGCCATTATCGGCTTTCACGGCCAGACGGTGGTGCATAAGCCGGAGAAGCGGCTGACGGTGCAGATCGGCGACGGCGGAGAGTTGGCCAAAAATCTCGGCATCGCGGTCGCGCATGATTTTCGCGCTGCCGACGTGGCGGCGGGCGGGCAGGGTGCGCCGATAGTTCCTGCCTTCCATCAGGCCATTGCGCAGACATTGGATCGGCCGGGCCCGCTGGCGGTGCTCAATATCGGCGGTGTCGCCAATGTGACCTATGTGGAGGCTGGCAAGGATCCGGTCGCCTGCGACACTGGCCCGGGCAATGCTCTGATCGATGACTTCATGCGCGCGCATACCGACAAGCCGCTCGACCGCGATGGCGACCAGGCCGCGAGAGGCCAGGCGGACGAGACCTTCGTCGCGCATATCCTCGAGCATCCGTTCTTCGCGGCGCCTTATCCGAAATCGCTCGACCGCAATGCTTTCGCTTTCGCCAATGTCAGCCTGCCGACCTTTTCGGTCGAGGACGGCGCGGCAACATTGTCACTGCTGACCGCGGCCTCGGTGGCGCGCGTCGTGCCGCATCTGCCGAAACCGCCGCGTTCATGGATCATCGCGGGTGGCGGCGCGCACAATCCGACTTTGGTGAAAATGCTGCGGCAGCAGCTGGCGCCGGCCTCGGTGGAAACGGCGAGCGCGGCCGGCTGGTCGGGGGATGCGCTGGAGGCGCAGGCCTTCGCCTATCTGGCGGTGCGCGTGCTGAAGCAGCTGCCGATCACGTTTCCGACGACCACGGGGGCGCCCCGGCCGATGACGGGGGGCGTGGTGGCGCAGCCGTAAGACCTGTTGTCAGTGCTATTTGGGATCGAGCAGATTGCCTCGGGAGAGGGGAAGAAAAACCTCAGCCAGTCTGGAGACCGGTGGCGTGGTGGCGAACCGTGATAGTCTTCCCCTGCAAACTGGAGGGAGGGCGGCATGAAAGTGAGATTCATCGCGGCCGTTTTTCTCGCCTGCGCTCTAGGGCAGCCGGCGGCGGCGCAGAGTACGTGCAGCGAAGCCTACACAGGATGCCAAAAGCCGCAGGACGGCATCCGGTGCGACATCGTCTGCAAGACGCATTGCACGAAGCAGAAGCAAGCCTGCATGAAGACGGGCAACTTCAGCAGCAGAAATCATAATTGGACGGGGCTGCAAAAGAAGTAGGAGCGCGGCGCGAACTGGGTCGATGGACCGCTCGGCGGTTGATGCCAGAGTGCTGGTCGCGCGTCCTTGATGCTCGTCACCCGGGGTTCGAACCCGGCGGTCCATCCAGCAAAACCATGGATTGCCGGGGGAGCGCCCGGCAATGCCGACCTGGACTACGCCGCGCTGGGTTTGCGGCCGGTAGCGCCGAGGCGCTTGTCGAGATAGGCGCATACCGAGGTCATCAGCGGCTCGATCTTGCCGTCGAAGAAATGATTGGCGCCGGATACGACCTTCTGGTCGATCACGATGCCCTTCTGCGTCTTCAGCTTGTCGACCAGGCCGGTGACGTCCTTGTGCGGCACCACGGCGTCCTTGTCGCCATGGATGATCAAGCCGGACGACGGACAGGGCGCCAGGAACGAGAAGTCGTAAAGGTTGGCGGGCGGCGCGATCGAGATGAAGCCTTCAATCTCCGGCCGCCGCATCAGGAGCTGCATCCCGATCCAGGCACCGAAGGAAAATCCCGCGATCCAGCAGCTGCGCGCTTCTGGGTTGATGGTCTGCGCCCAGTCCAGCGCTGCAGCGGAATCGGACAATTCGCCGGTGCCGTGGTCAAAGCAGCCCTGGCTTCTGCCGACGCCGCGGAAATTGAAGCGCAGGACCGAGAAATTGCGGTGCACGAAGGCGTAATAGAGCTGGTACGTGATCTGGTGGTTCATGTTGCCGCCGAATTGCGGGTGCGGGTGCAACACGATGGCGAGCGGGGCATTCTTCTGACGTGCGGGATGATAGCGGCCCTCGATCCTGCCCGCAGGCCCCGTAAAGATGACTTCCGGCATCGATCACAACCTCATGGCGCGGGCGCCGCTCGAGAAAGGCTCGCTTGACGGCGGCGCGGGGCGCACGTAACTATTTACAACCACTCTAAATTCTGGATTCCGCAGGCTGAATCCGCCGCAACAGCGGCGTTGCCCGAGGCGATTTTTTATCACGAGCGGGGGGGCAAAAAGCAAGCTTATTCGGGCTCGGCACGGGCCGATACGATATAATCGCTTGCAGGAATAAGGCCATGACCGACCGGATTTATCTCGACTGGAACGCCACCGCTCCGCTGCGGCCGGAAGCGCGCGCCGCCATGACCGCCGCGCTGGACCTTGCAGGAAATCCCTCCTCCATCCACGCCGAAGGGCGGGCGGCCCGGCAGTTGATCGAGCGTGCCCGGGAACAGGTGGCCGCCCTGGTCGGAGCCGAGCCAAAGCTGGTGACATTCACCTCGGGAGGGACCGAGGCCAATAATCTGGCGCTTACCCCCGCGATCCAGATTGGCGATCAGAAGACGCCCCGCGACAGGCTACTGATCTCGGCCATTGAGCATGTCTCGGTACGGGCGGGTGGCCAGTTTGCCGCGGATGCGCTGGAGGAGATTCCCGTCACCAGCGGGGGCACGGTCGACTGCGCGGCCTTGGCTGGTAGGCTTGCCACCCTGGCGCCGCAGCGCGTGCTGGTTTCGGTCATGCTCGCAAATAACGAGACCGGCGTTGTTCAACCAATTTCTGAAGTGGCTGCCGTCGCGCATGAAGCGGGCGCT
>JAXDOO010000087.1:0-5201 GCA_034668865.1 Alphaproteobacteria bacterium | reverse complement strand
TCGCTAAAAATCATGACATCGAGGCCACTGCGGATTGCCTTGCGCGCTTCCGCTATGGCGAAGTCACCGGGAATCGAAATCAGCGCCAGCGATGCGTCGGGCAGGCGACGCAAGCCCCCCCGCAGATTGCGCGTGATGAAAGCTGCGCCAAGCTCCTCGGGAGCCGAGCGAGGCTTTGCGAGCTCGGCAGCCGCTTCCGCCAGCGCCGCACGCGCCGCATCTTCGCTCTGCGCACGGACCGCAATGATCAGGTCATTGGCGGCGCCTGCCGACCCCTCGCCCAGCAGCTGGGCGTCGCGCAGGATTTCCTTGTTGGCCGGCGTCGCCATCATCATCGCCGCTTCCGACACGCCCGGAAGGCGCGCGAGGGCGCGAGACAGCCGCATCAGCGCGACGGAGTCGGCGTAGAAGCCGCGGCGTAGCTCGTTGAGTAATGTACTGCTCATGCTCGCGTCATTTCCGCTGCAAGAGCCTTGGCGGCGAGTACAAAACATTCCAGTGGTGCCCGCACAATTCCGGCGCCGACCTGGCCTATGCCGGGTTTCTTGTGCGCAATCCCGGTATTGATAACCGGAGCGATGCCGGTCTCGGCGACCAGCCGAACGTCGATTCCAGTCGGCACGCCGGCCTGATCCATAGCCGGAATTGCCCATCCGGCATTCTCGCCAACCGTGATCTCACGCATCGTCTGAGTGAAAGTCACAGCGGAAGACGCCGCGCCGGCGCCGACAAATCCCACCACAGCCGGCGCTGCGGCCATCGCAAATCCGCCGAGCCCGATGGTTTCCACGATGGTGGAATCCCCCATGTCGGGATTGGCGTCGGCCGCTTTATAGCCGGGAAAATACAAGCCTTCCGGCATCTCCACGGGTGCCACGAACCATTGATCGCCCGTGCCACTCACGCGAATGCCAAACTCCGTGCCGTTGCGGCACATGGCGGTCACAACCGATGAGCCTTTTATGCCGCGCACGGGATCGGTAATTGCCTTCCCCATCGCCATCGCGACATTGAGGAAGAACTGGTCATTGCCTCCTATGAACGCCAGGATGCGCGCAAGCTCTTCGGAATCCCCTGCGGTCCGGGCCAGCCACGGCGCGGTTTCGCGCAGGAAAAGCGCGGAACAGGCAACATTGCGTTGATGCATTTCGTCGCCCATCGCAAGTCCGCGCGCGATCAGCGGCTTGAGCGCGATGCCGCCTTGCGAACGCAGCGCCCGGCCCAGTGCCGGACCCAGGACGTCGCGCAGCCATGCCAGGCGGGTGAGCACCTCCGCGTCGTTGCCGCCGAAGCGCAAAACCTTGCCGAGCCCCTCGTTGATCACGCTATATGAGCGGTTTCCGAACGCACGATTTTCAACGACCATCAGCGGCATCGACCGTGTTGTGATGCCGGTCATCGGCCCGACGGCGCCGAAGTCGTGATTGGGGTGAAACGTCACGCCGCCGCCGGCAGCCAGCCGTTCGGCGGATGCGAGGTCGTCGGCCCAGCGTTCATAGACGACAGCGCCACAGATCGCGCCACGCATGGGACCGCACATGTTCTCCCACGCGATCGGGGGGCCGGCATGGAGAAGAGTGTGCCCAACCTTCAGGTCCGGAATGAGGTCCCCTGCCGGCTGCACATCGACGAGCACAGGCTCTCCGCGGATCATGCGCTGCAAGGCTTCTTCATTCGCGGATTCGATGCGCGCGACGCCGAAGAGGTTCGATAGCAGCGCCGCAAGTTCAGGATCTCCTCCCACTGGCGGAGCCCAGCTCACATGGGCGACGGCGACCCCCGTTGACGCAAGGTCCCGGGCAAAACTTTCCAGGCCGACATTCACGACTTTCAGTTCTGATCCGAATAGATCGCGGCGCGCCACCTCAGCCATGCACTCTCCTTCGCGCCAGACGGACTATCGGATGCCGGGATACAGTTGCTGAGGCAGCCAGAGGCTGACCGCAGGGAAGTACGTGATGATCGCAAGACAGATGAGAGAGAGCACGATCCACGGCGCACAAGCTTTGACCACAGTCGTGTAGGACTTGTCGAACGTCGCGCTCGACACGAACAAGTTAAGGCCGAAAGGCGGAGTGATGTTACCTATATCGGCATTGACCGACATGATGATGCCCAAGTGCACGCCACCAATGCCGGCGGAGAGCACGGTGCCGAGCAGAATTGGCACCAGAATGAGCAGGTTCGAGAAAACGTCGACAAACATGCCCCCTACGAGCGTCAGCACATTCACGGCGAAGAGCAGTTCATTTGGCGATTCTTTCAGTGACGAGATCGGCTGCACGAATGCGGCCGTCACGCCGGTCACGGTCAATAGCCAGGAGAAGCAACTCGCAGCGCCGACCATGATGAGGATACGCGCGCTGGCCAGAGCTGAATCCATGCACACGTCCCAAAGCTGAGGGACCGTCAGCTCCCGATAAATGACGACGCAGACGAATGCCGAATAGATGACGGAAACCGCGGCAGCCTCCGTGGCCGTAAATACGCCGCCATAGATGCCACCCAGAATGATGAGCGGCATGCCAAGGCCCCACATCACATTGCGTGCGGAGGTGCCGGCCTCCCTCCAAGTCGCGCGCTTGCGGCGCGGAACCTTGTTATATATCGCCCAGATTACGCAGTAGGCCGAGTAGACGAAAGCGAACACGAGACCCGCACCGATGCCCGACATGAAGAGCGCGCCGATCGAGACGTTCGCGACCGACCCGTAGACAATCATCGCGTTACTAGGCGGGATGATCATGCCAATAAGGGCGGACGAGGTGACGACACCAAGCGAGAATTGTTGGCTGTAACCTGCCTGAATGAGCGCCGGATAGAGAATGCCTCCAACCGCAACAATGGTCGAGGCACTCGAACCGGTGATCGACCCGAACATCACGCAGGTCATCACCACCGTAATGCCCATGCCGCCCGGCAGATGACCGGCGAGCAGCTGAATGAAGCTGATCAGGCGATCGGACAGGCCGCCCTTCCCCATAATATTTGCCGCGAGGATAAAGAAGGGGATGGCCAGGAGCGGAAAGCTTTCGAGGCCTGCAAATATCCGCTGCGGCAATATCGAAAGTGGAATGTTCGATGTGAGCCAGAACACGAGGAAGCTGGTTCCGATCATCACAACAAACATCGGGATCGAAAAGAACAGGCCCGAGAAAAGGAGGCCCATTGTCAGGACTGCAGTCATTTTAAATCTCCCCCTGCTCCCGGTAGATCAATCCTGAAGGTCTACGTTGATCTCGTATTCATATTTGAATGCACGCCAGAGGAGCTGACATGTACGAATGATCATGAGCGCGCTTCCAACCGGCATGGCGAGATAAGTCAGCCACATCGGCGCTTGCATGACGGGAGTAAGCTGTCCCGATGCGCGCACACGCAAAGTGTGCTCGCCGCTGTAGTAGAAAAAAACAACCAGGAAGACGAGGACCACAAGGCTCGTGAGCATGGCCAGGCGGCTGCGATTCCGCTTGGAGAGCATCAACGGAAGCAAGTCCATTGCAACATGACCACGCGTCCGGATGGCGACGCTGGCACCGATGAAAACCATCCAGACGATGAGATAGAGGCTGACCTCCTCGGCCCATCCAATTGGTGCGAGAAACACATACCTTCCGACCACGTTGACGAAGAGCAGAATGCTTGAGGCCGCAATAGCGGCACCAATGAACGCCATCTCGAACGTGCTAAGGATTGCATCGGCGCGAGCGAGCGCCGATGCTTCTTTGCGGGTTGACATGCTAACCATCACTTCTGATTTGCGACGTCTTTGCGGATCATCTCGACTGGTCCACCACCATAGGTCTTGGCAAACCAGTCGTAGACCGGACGCGACGCCTCTTGGAACTTGGCGCGTTGCTCCGGCGTCAGCGTTGTGATCTCCAGCCCCGCCTTGCGGAAGACATCGAGGTGATGCTTCTCCGCGTCTTCGATAAGCGTGCGCTGAAACTTCCCGGCTTCCTTGGCGGCATCGACGATGATTTTCCGCTGAGCTTCCGGCAGCTTGTCGAAGAACGGCTTGTTCGTCAGGAACACGTAGGCCAGGAATGAATGATCACTGATCGTGATGTATTGCTGGACTTCGTGGAACCGCATCAACGAAATGGTTTCGATGGGATTTTCCTGTCCATCGACGACATTCTGTTGAAGTGCGCTGTAAAGCTCGCTGAAGTTGATGACCGTCGGTGTCGATCCGAACGCGCGGAATTGCTCCTGAATAACAGCCGCGGGCATGGTCCGGAACTTGTGACCCTTGAAATCGCCGGGCTCACGGATGCGGAAATGGCCAGTGAACTGCTTGAATCCGCTCTGCCAGAAGGCAATGCCTTGAATGTTCACCTTGTTGAGCGGCTTCAACAACTCGTCGGCGACCGGGCCGTCGATCATCTTGTAGAGACTGTCGCGGGTTGGGAACAGGAACGGCAGATCGAGGACCTGCAGGCTGGGGGCCAGAGGCGCCAGCCAGGCTGTCGGCAAGATCGCTACTTCGAGCGCGCCGGCCTGAACCTGTTCGGCCATTTGCGTTGCGCTGCCGAGCAAAAGCGCAGGAAAGATATTGACCTTGATCTGGCCATTGGATCGGCTTTCAACCAGCTCTTTCCATTTGAGCGCCGCCTTGTGATGGCTGCTGCTCTCGGGTTGGTCATGTCCAAACTTGATGACGGTCTGTGCAGCAAGATTGTTAGCGGCAGCAATGACCAACGCGAGCGTGGCCACCGCCGTAACAAACGTTCTGATCGTCCACATCGTATCCTCCCAACTATTGTTGACGCTTCGGTGCACGCAATAGTCCGGGGTACAGCATCGACCTTTTTTACTGTCGGACATCGTGTTCCGCTCAGTGCAAGGCTTCACGGAGAACAAATCGGGTAGCTATCCCTCTTCATGTTCCGCGGCTTTGCCGGTCTAACGTTTGTTTTTTCCCCGGTATGAGTTCAACAACGCCCTCCACATTACTTTCCGAGCACTCACCGGTTTTCCGGCCGCAGGGATCTTTTTGTCCCCGTGAATTCCTGAAAGCTGTCCGCCCGCTCCCAGCTTGCTGCCCAGATTGGCGGCAAATTGCGCCACCATGATGCGGCCCATCTCCTGCGCGACACCGGATCGCGAAAACTGCGCCAGCACGCCTTGCAGCGCATAGTCGATGGTTGCCGTTACCCTGGTGCTTTGACCGCCATCCTCGGGGATCAGCCGGTAAGCCA
>JAXDOO010000086.1:0-8835 GCA_034668865.1 Alphaproteobacteria bacterium | reverse complement strand
GGACCATCTTCCAGGAAATCGTCGCCTATATGCGCCGGCGGTTGCGCGGAGACTATCACGAGGTCAACGCGCCGCAGTTGCTGGACAAGTCGCTGTGGGAGACTTCCGGCCACTGGGAGTGGTTCCGCGAAAGCATGTTCAAGGCACAGTCGGCGGGTGACGAGACCAAGGACGAGCGCGTTTTCGCCATCAAGCCGATGAATTGCCCGGGCCACATCCAGATCTTCAAGCACGGGTTACGCTCTTATCGCGAACTGCCGCTGCGCATGGCTGAATTCGGCGTGGTGCATCGATACGAGCCTTCCGGCGCGTTGCATGGCCTGCTGCGCGTGCGCGCCTTTACGCAGGACGATGCGCATGTGTTCTGCACGCAGGAGCAGATGGCGGAAGAATGCCTGAAGATCAATGATCTCATCCTGTCGACCTACACCGATTTCGGTTTTGAGGGCGAACTTACGGTCAAACTCTCAACCCGGCCGGAGAAGCGTGTCGGCTCCGATGCGGCCTGGGACCACGCCGAGGGCATCATGCATGAAGTGCTTAAGCAGATCGCTGCGCAGGGCAGCAACCGCATCAAGACCGCGATCAATCCGGGCGAAGGCGCATTCTATGGCCCGAAATTCGAATATGTGCTGCGCGATGCGATCGGCCGCGATTGGCAATGCGGCACTACGCAGGTGGATTTCAACCTGCCGGAGCGGTTTCAGGCCTTCTATATCGCCGCGGATGGCTCCAAGCAGACGCCGGTGATGATCCACCGCGCCATCTGTGGATCGATGGAACGTTTCCTCGGCGTCGTGCTCGAGCACTATGCCGGCCACCTGCCGCTCTGGCTCTCGCCGATGCAAACCATGGTCACCACCATCACCTCCGACGCCGATGCCTATGCCACCGATGTGCTGGCGGCCGCGCGCCGCGCGGGACTGCGCGCCGAAGTCGACCTGCGCAATGAGAAGATCAATTACAAGGTGCGCGAGCACTCACTTGCGAAGGTGCCGGTGATGCTGGTCGTTGGTAAAAAGGAATCGGCCGAGCGCTTGGTCTCCATCCGCCGCCTGGGCAGTGAGGGGCAGAAGGTGATGCCGCTCGATGACGCCGTGAAAATGCTGGTGGAGGAGGCCACTCCCCCCGACCTGAGGCGGATGAAGTTGGCGTCGTAATTCTTGTTGATCTCCGAGGAGGATCAACCGGCTAGCGCGCCATCACCTCGATTTCGCCATCGACGCCGGTGATGACTTTGAAGCCGCGCTCGTAAACCTTGCCCTCGTTGCGGGCGATGGCGCGGTAGTCACCTTCCGCGAGGATGTAGCGCGGGAAAGCGCCGATTGATTCCTTGATCACATCGCCTGAAGGCGTCATCACCGACCAGGCAGTATTCGCCAGCGCCTCACCGCCCGGGGCGCTGACCAGCTTCAGCGTCACAATCGCTGCGCGGTGATTAACCGCCACGTCGGTGAGCTTGCCCGACTGCACGCGGATATCCGAGCGCACGACGGCGTTGGCGTCGCCGTAATTGGAAACAATGTAATAAGTGCCTTCCGGCAAGGGCACCACGTCGCCGGTCACCACGTTCTGCGCGATCGGCCGCCGGTCGGTCGGTTCAAACTGACTGCCTTTATAGATGTCGAAAGAGACCTGGCTCGGCGGGATGGGCGAATCCCCTACCCGGCCTTCGACCCGCAATCCACCTGCCTTGATCTCGAAAACCTCGCGCACGGCTTCCGAGCGCAATTGCACCGGCTTCACCGCGCTGGCGAGCCCGAAGCTGACATGGACGACATAACCGCCCGGGGGCAGCAGCAAGGTCGGTGCAGCCGCCTTGTCTTCCTTTATGAGCTTGAACACGCCGTTATGGTCCGGCTTGTCGGAATAGATGCGCCAGAGCAGCCCGGCGGTGATGCCCGGCGGCTCCGGGCCGAAACGTGCGGCCAACATGAGGGGCACCTGACCGGCCGGAATGGCAGGCGCGCCCTGTGCCGGTGCGCCACCTGATGGCGCGACACTGGGGCCGGACGCATTGGGCGGGGAACTGATCACCCCGCCGCCCGGCGGTGTGAGGCTGATCGCTGGTGGCGGCGGAACAGACGGGATGGGAGCGGGCGGAATTGGCGGGCCAAAAATCGAATTGCCCCACTGCGCCGAAGCGGATTGAGGCATCCAAAGCGCACAAATGAATATGGCAGCCTGCACAATCCGGCAGGCTCCGGTAGAAAGCCCCGAGGTCGTCATGCCTGCCATTTCGGCCGCAATCGCGGCGATTTCAAGCCAGTGACCGGGTTTGAAGTTCCTAAAAGAGCTTGCCGCAGGTGGTATAGGAACTCCAAATCGGCGCCACTAGGAGCCCAAAATGCCGGAAGCCCTCGATCTGCTCAAGACCCGCCGTTCCGTCAAGCCGATGGGGCTGGCCGGACCGGGACCCGATGGCCCCGAGGTCGAGACCATCTTGACCATCGCTTCGCGCGTGCCCGACCACGGCAAGCTCACGCCCTGGCGCTTCATTGTGTTTGAAGGCAATGCGCGCCTTGCGGCGGGCGACAAGATCGCTGCCGCCTTCGTCGCGAAATATCCCGATGCCCCGCAGGATCAGGTGGATAAGGAACGCGAGCGGCTAGCGCGCGCGCCGTTGGTAATCGCAGTGGTCAGCCGGGCCGCCGAGCATAAGAAGATTCCGGAATGGGAACAGGTCCTTTCCGCCGGCGCCGCCGCGATGAGCCTCGTCTTGGCCGCTCATGCGCTCGGCTATTCCGCCAATTGGATCACCGAATGGTACGCTTATGACCGTCGCGTGCTTGATTCATTTGGAGTGGGGCCGCAGGAACGTCTCGCCGGGTTCATTCATATCGGCCGCGCAAAGGGTCCGGCTGAAGACCGCGACCGCCCCCCGCTGGGCGAGATCGTCACGCGATACGCGGGTTAACTCTCAAGTCGAAGAGGCTTCGGATTTTCACCATAGTTAGCTGCTCCGCTTGTTTGCTAGCCGCCCGGGGCGGATCATAGCGGGCGGTTCGGAGGGTCTTGTTCGTGTTTGAGGTTTTTACACGGCGCGCACGAAACGGGGATCAGATGGGCGGGGAGGCCTCCGCGCCTGTTGCTCCTAAGCGACCGAGCGTAGCGCTCGCGCTCGGCGGCGGTGCTGCGCGCGGCTTCGCACATATCGGTGTGCTGCGCGCGCTGGTTGCCAGGGGCATCACGCCTGACATCATCGTGGGCACTTCCATCGGCGCCGTGGCGGGCGGTTGTTTCGCTGGTGGTGCGCTCGATACCCTGGAGCAGTGGGCGCGCGGGCTCACTGTGCGCGGAGTCCTCGGCTATCTTGATGTCAGCCTCTCCGGCTCAGGCCTGATCGGCGGCAACCGGCTGGCCAGCCATCTGGAAACCGCGCTCGCCAAAACCATGATCGAAGATCTGCCGATCCGTTTTGCCGCGATTGCCACAGAGGTGCGCACTGGCCACGAAATCTGGCTCACTCGTGGTCGGCTGGTGGAAGCCCTGCGGGCATCCTATGCGCTACCCGGAATTTTCCCGCCCGTGCGGATCGGCGGCCGCTGGCTGGTCGATGGCGCGCTGGTCAACCCGGTGCCGGTCTCGGCGGCGCGCGCACTTGGCGCCCGCGTGGTCATAGCCGTCAACCTGAACGCCGATCAATTCGGCCGCGGCATCACCGTCGTCAGCCATGGCTCCGACGCCAGTGACGATGAGCCGACTGAGCTGCCGAAGCCGGCCAACCGGATCGGCGCTTTCTTCAGCGCCGAACGCGCGCTCAAGCGCCAGTTCCTCGGAGATGCCGGCCGCCCCGGTCTCTCGACCGTGATGGTGGATGCTTTCAATGTAATGCAGGATCGCATCACGCGCTCGCGGCTCGCCGGCGACCCGCCGGACGTTTCGATCAATCCTCGGCTGGGACCCGTTGGCTGGTTCGACTTCCATCGCGCCGAGGAAGCTATCAAGCTGGGCGAGGAAGCCGCCGACAAGGCAAGTGAGACGATCAACGAGGCGATCGCCGCGCTGGCTTAAACATCGCGGGCTTTTTTTGGTGCGGCATAATCGTCATCGGCGAACCGGTTCCCCACTTCGCCGGATCATGCCGTCTGGATGTAACTCTTCAACGCGTCGGATTCCTGCTCCATCTCCACGATGCGATGCTTTACTACGTCGCCGATGGAGATGATGCCGGCGAGCCGGCCCTGCTCGATTACCGGCACATGGCGGAATTTTCCGGCGGTCATCCGCTCCATGATGGAGTGCAGGGTTTCGTCCAGCGTGCAGGTGACGACTTTGCGGGTCATCACCTGCGAGACCGGCTCCTGCATCGCGGCGCCGCCGCGTTCGGAGATCGCGCGCACAATGTCACGTTCGGAAAGGATGCCCACGAGCCGGTCGTCAGCGCCGAGCACTACCACCGCACCGATGCGGCGTTCGGCCAGGAGTTTCGCCGCGGCATCAAGCGACACGCTCGGCTCCAGGGTGACGACGTCGCCGCCTTTGGTCTCAATAATCGATTTGACGATCACCGCGGCCTCCTTGCTTCCAGTACTCACGCTATGATCCACCCGCGGCGCTACAGCCGCAAGCCTTCCTACTGCGGCATGTCCTCGCCGCCCTCCTGCAAGCGCACCGCCCGCGGCACCGGATCAAAGAGCGAAAACAAAATCAAGCCCGCGAGAAAGCCTCCGATATGCGCTTCCCATGCCACAGACTGGCCGGCTCCTCCCAGTGGCGTCGAGCCGACGCCAAAGAGCAGGTTGAGGCCAAACCACACGACAAGAAAGACGAAAATGCGGGGATCACGTAAAGCTGAAAGCAGCGGCAGCGCGCGAACCTGATAGGCGCGCTCGTCTTTCTGCTGCCAGAGCGCAATCGGACCATGAGGCTGGAAGGCAAACCGAATAGCCGCCGCCATCATTCCCGACACTGCGGCTGAAGCGCCGATCACCGGAAATACCTCTCCCGCATGCGTGATCAGATGCGCGGCGGCCCCGGCCGCCGCGGTCGCCGCGAAGAACAGCAGAAACCGCGCCGTCCCAAAGCGCCGCGCCACCGCGCTGCCAAAGGGAACGAACCAGAGCGAATTCATGCCGAGATGCGCAATATCGGCATGAATCAGCGCATAGCTGACGAAGGTCCAGGCCTGCGCTCCAACGCCCCCGGGCAAGGCGCCTTCGAGCAGGAGCGCGGCGTCGTAGCGCGCCGGGATGAAGGCAAACAACAACAGCAGCTCGAGATCCTGCCCGGCGTCGAGCACTAAGGTTCGGAAGACATGGATGCCGGCAAATACCGCGAGCGCGGCAACGATCACCGCCGGAATGTTGAAGATCGGCTCTGAGGATTGATTCACGGCGGGTCCCTGCGCCTGCCCACATAGGCTTCCGCAGCGCCATCGGCAAGCGAGGCGGCGCGCAAAAAGAAGGAGGGCGTTAAGCCCTCCTTCCCGGAGCCTCTAGTAGTCGGTGTGTCAGCTACCCACGATTTGCGGCGCCGGTCACGTCTCCACCCATCCCGCGGAAACTCGCGCAGAAACTAGCGGACCGCACACCGCGCGCAAGCGCTAAGCGGAATTAATGCTAACGCGCGAGCAGCGCAGAAGTTAACCCGTGCGTCGTGGCGACGGCACGGTCCCTGCTCCTCCAATCAATGAAGACGCAACCGCGCATCCAGATGTCCCGACAAGGGACACGCCGAACCGAAGCATGCGCGACAATAAGACAGGAGCAAGGAATGAAGCATGCATCAAGCCGAGACGTGTTCGAATACTGGAATGAACAGCGGGGCCATCACGTCGCCCCCGAGCGCGGAGACATCGAGCCCCATCGGATCCGACGCGCGCTCGCCGATACCTTCATCCTCGCCCCGGATGCCCACGGAGCTCACCGCTTTCGCCTTGCCGGCACACGAAGCTGCGCACTGTTTTGCCGGGAGTTGAAAGGCGCGGAGTTCATCGCGTTGTGGGCCCAGCCGGAACAAGCCGACATGCTGAAGCTGATCACGGCTGCGACCGAGGAATCCGCCGGTTTCGTCGCCGGCGTGAGCGGACGCAACTCGGACGGCGCATTAATTGACCTCGAATTGCTGCTGCTGCCGCTTCGGCATCGCCATCGTCCTCAAATGCGGCTCCTTGGCGTGCTGGCCCCACTCGTGCCGCCTTCCTGGCTAGGAATGACGCCGCTGGAAGGCTTGACCTGCGGTACGATACGCTACCTCGATACCGACTATGAGCACGTCATAGCGCCGCGCCATCTCCTCGGTTTGGAATATGGCCGCGTGCGCCGCGGCTTGACCATCTATAGCGGCGGGCGCTCCTGAAGCAGAACCTGGGCTCGATACGGGGCTAAACGCAGCGTTAAGGATAGGTGCCTACTCTGCTTGCGATCGAATTTGTGAAGGAGGCTCAAAGCGATGATGGTGGCGCGTTCACAAGCGAGAATCCTGCCGCTGAACGAGGAACGCCGCCGCCATCAACGGGTCCGGATTGATCTGCTCGGCCGCCTAATGCTGGAAAATCGCCAGGAATACCCCTGCCGGATCATTAATATGTCCCCTGGCGGCGCCGCCATCATGGCCGACACCCCCGGCAAGGTCGGCGAACGTGTGATTGCTTATGTCGACCACCTCGGCCGGCTGGAAGGCAAGATCGCCCGCGAATTCGAAGGCGGCTTCGCCATGTCGATCGGAGCAACGCCACGCAAACGCGAAAAACTCGCCGCTCAGCTGACCTGGCTCGCCAACCGCCAAATCCTGAATCTTCCGGAAGACCGCCGCCACGGCCGTATCGTTCCGCGCGACCCGATGGCCCGGCTGATCCTCCCGAACGGGGTCAATATCACCTGCCGCGTCATCGACGTTTCGCTGTCCGGCGCCGCAATCGCGGTCCCGCCCGCGCAATTGCCCCCGATCGGAGCTGCGGTCACTATTGGTAAGACCCCCGGACGCGTGGTTCGCCACATCGACGACGGCTTCGCCATTGAGTTCAGCCGGCTGCTCCACCCCGATTTTGTGGAAGAGAGTGTCACCGGCGTGTAAACGCTGGGACCACTGCCGGCGCGATAACCGCTTTTCCCACCCTCGAAGACAGCTTTCCGCGGCCTGATCCCTTTCCATTCTAAGGTTAAGTCGCGCGCTCATCCAGCGCGTGCGGCCGCGCGGTTGCTGTCTGCAGCGCCTTAATGTTCGAATTTTATATAAATTCTATCAGATCGAATTTTATCGGCATTTGAGTAAAAGAAAGACGGTATTCGATGTGAGTTTTAGTCTGCTTGTCTTCAAAGTTACTTGCCAGACTTAGCTGCGATTCAAAGACTTTGTGCGAAATGTGGTCCCGTTAGGACGGGAGGGGACCACGAATGCGGTGGTGTACAAAAACAATACTTGCCACCTGCTATCTTCTGGCTGGCATGACTTTGCTGCCGACGCACAGAGCGATGGGCGCGTCGGAACGGCCGGTTTTTATTGCGGTCGGGGAGGAGACTAGGCCGCCGATCGGCTGGAGGCAGTTCTGCACGGACAATCCGCGCGACTGTGATGCCGAAGGCGCAGGCACACGCGACATGGTCCTCAACTCAAAGGCCTGGAGCGATCTCATTCGTATCAATCGCTGGGCCAATGACAACATCGAACCAATGACCGACATGGAGCATTGGGGCGTGGTGGAGCGTTGGGATTACCCCGATGACGGTTACGGCGACTGCGAAGACTACGTGCTGCTGAAGCGCCAGATGTTGATAAAGGCCGGATGGCCGCGCAGCGCGTTACTGGTCACCGTGGTGCGCGACAAGAAAGGCGACGGTCATGCCGTGCTGACGGCAAAGACCGACAAGGGCGAATTCATTCTGGACAATCAAAACGAGAGTGTCGTGCTCTGGTCGGAGAGCGGCTACCGCTTCGTGAAGCGCCAGTCGCAAGTTAATCCGAATGCCTGGGTGGAGCTGGGTGATCCGCCGCCATCCATCGCCACGGCCAGCGCGCGCTAATCGAACATAGGAGATTCGCGGTCCGGTCACGTCCCCACCCTCCCCGTCCCAGACCGGGTCGCGAGCGGCCGGCCTTCCCCAAAGGTCGGCCGCACTTTTTTCGGGGCCGGGGGTGAGGAGCCGCGCTAAGCAGCGAATCAATCTAATCAATCGATCCGCTTAAGGCCCTTGGCGTAGCGCTTCCATCGTCGGACATAGATGTCGGCGCCTTCGCGGATCATCTGCATGATGCGGTCGTCGACACTGCGGATCGCGCGCGCGGGCACGCCGACGATCAACGAATTGTCGGGAAAGACCTTGCCTTCGGTCACCAGCGCGCCGGCGCCGACCAGCGAATTCTTTCCGATCTTCACGCCATTGAGCAGTATCGCACCCATGCCGATCAGGCTGTTATCATCCACCGAGCAGCCGTGCATGATCACGTTGTGACCAATCACGCAATTGCTGCCGATCGTCATCGGAAACCCCGGATCGGTATGCAGCGTTGCGTTATCCTGGATCTGCGAGCGCTCGCCAAGCTCGATCCACTCATTATCGCCGCGCACGACAGCCCCGAACCAAACACTGGCCTCGTGCTTCAGCCGCACCTTGCCGATCAGCACCGCCGTGTCTGCCACCCAGTAAGTGCCCGCCTGAGGAAACTCCGGCGCCTGCCCGTCAAGCGCATAGATCGTCATTCGCGTCTCCGTGTCGCGCGTGAACAGCAAAAGTGGGCACCGGTGTTATGTCCGGTCACAAAATCACTAATGGCGCATGATCTTTTGTTCGGCGACCCGATCCTCTTGCCGGATCATGCGCGGAACAACTTGCCATGCTGGCGAGCGTTTGGCGAGACGGCGCGCGATCAGCAAAAGTGGGCACCGGTTTTGCG
>JAXDOO010000085.1:0-2769 GCA_034668865.1 Alphaproteobacteria bacterium | reverse complement strand
TGGTCGCGGTGGCGGCGCTCCAGTTGCAGGAGCGCGGGCAATTGCTGATGGATGATCCGCTGTCGAAGTATTTTCAGGCCTTCGCAAAAATGGAAGTCGCCGAGCTCGATGGTTCGGGCGACACGATCACCGGCAAGGTGCCGGCGAAGCAGCCGATCACGCTGCGCCACCTGATGATGCATACGTCCGGCATCATCTACGGCGGGCGAGGCAACACGGCGGTGCACAAGCTCTATCCGGCGGGCAGCGGCGCAGCGGCGAACGAACTCACCGGCTCGGAATTCATGGAGAAGGTCGCAACGTTGCCGCTCCTGAACCAGCCCGGCGCCGTGTGGGACTACGGCTTCGGCCTCGACGTCTTGGGACTGGTCGTCGAAAAGGTCTCCGGCCAGCCGCTCGGGAAGTACTTCGAGCAGAATATCCTCAAGCCGCTCGGTATGAACGATACCGCCTTCTTCATCGCGCCGGAGAAGGCCGCGCGATATGCCAAGGCCCTGCCGGTCGATCCCGACACGGGCAAGCCACAAAGCGTTGCGCCGGTGCTGACGCAGCCGCTGAAGTTCGAATGCGGTGGCGGTTGCCTGTCGTCCACAGTGGGCGACTACATGCGTTTCGCGCTGATGCTGCTCAACAAGGGCAGCTATGGCGAGTCGCGGGTGCTCGGCCGCAAGACCGTAGAGTACATGCTGACCAATCAGCTCGGCCCGGACGTGAAAAATCTGATCGCGAATGCCGACCCGACCCGCGCGGACTATGGCTTTGGGCTCGGCCTTGCGGTGCGTACCGAGGCGGGACGCGGACGTGTGATGGGCTCGGTGGGCGATTTCTCCTGGCCCGGCGCGAGCGGCACCAACTGGTGGGCCGATCCGAAGGAAGAGCTGGCGGTGGTGTTCATGGCGCACTCGCCGGGACCGATCCGCTGGCACTATCGGCAGATGATCAACGCGCTGGTGCATCAGGCGATCCTGGATTAACGCACACGACAGGCTGTCGACGGAAAGGCGCGCGCTCAGATCAGTTTGAGCGCGCGCGCGATCTGCCAGAGCGAAAGCGAGATAACTAGGCAACCGACTGCGATCATCAGCGCGCGCGCCGGGATGTGCTTGACGGCCCAGCCGCCAAGCGGGGCCGCCAGAATTCCGCCAACGCTGAGAGCGAGCAGCTCCTTCCAGGGAGAAGCGCCCAGCTCGATGAAGAACGTGGTCGCCGCCGCGACGGTGACGAAGAATTCGGTTGTGTTGACCGAGCCGACGGTCGTGCGCGGCGTGTGGCCCGAGCCGATCAGCGTCGAGGTCGCGACCGGTCCCCAGCCGCCGCCGCCGCTTGCATCGAGAAAGCCCGCCACGAACCCGATCGGCCCGATCCACGGTGCCGGCGCATCCCGTGCCGGTATGCCCTGCCACGCCCTGAACAGGATGAAGAGTCCGACAAGCACCAAATAGCCCGCGATGAACGGCCGCACGACAGCGGCGTCGAGGTTTGACAGGATCCATGCACCGAGCACCGCACCGGCAACGCCCGCGATTCCGAGCCGCGCGACGAGCCGCCAGTCCACATTGCGATTGTAAATGTGCGAAGCCGCAGAGGCGCCGCTGGTGAAGACCTCTGCCGTATGCACGATTGCGCTTGCCTGCGCGGGTGGCACGCCTAATGACAGCATTGCGGTGGTCGAAATGACGCCAAACGCCATCCCGAGAGCACCATCGACCAATTGCGCCGCAAAGCCGATCAAGCCAAGCAGGATGTAGTCGGGCGGCATGCTCCTCGCCCCTTCAAAGCGACGTAGCACCGTACAGAAAAATGTGAGCGGCCTTTAGCCGCCACGGAGTCACGCCAAGGGCAGCACGTTGGTGTATTTGACCTGCTCGAGCGCGAAGCTCGACTCGATGGAACCGATGCCGGACAGCTTCGTCAGCTTCTGTTTCAAGAAGCGCTCGTAAGCCGCCAGGTCCGCGACGACGACGCGCAGGAGGTAATCGCGCGGGCCGGTCATCAAGTAGCATTCCAGCACTTCCGGCCAGCGCTGGATCGATTTCGCGAAGCGATCGAGCGCTTCCTCGCGCTGGCTTTCGAGCTTGATCGATACGAACACGCTGACCGGCAGCCCGACCGACTGCTGGTCGAGCACCGCGACATAGCGCGCGACGATTCCGGCTTCCTCCAGCAGGCGCACCCGCCGCAGACATGGCGAAGGCGACAGACCGACTTTCTGTGCGAGATCAGCAATGCTGATGCGGCCATCCGCCTGAAGCAGGCTCAGAATCTTGCGGTCGATAGCGTCTAGCGTGATTGGCATAATCAGTTGTTTCTGATCCAGATACTGGCAGTTTAAGCTCACATTGCTGGGATAAGCGACTGATTTTTGACGGAAAATGCCATTCTGGCCGTGAGACAACATCAGTGCTCGAATAGTGCTCAAGCCGGGTGACCACGATGCCGATCGCCGACAAAGATTTGAAGATCCTGTCCGATCTGGAGAAGAAGGTTCTCTGGCTGTCGAGCTGGACCATCCACAACGCCAATCACATTCGCGAAAGCATGGACGGAATGAAGGTCGGCGGGCATCAGGCCTCGTCGGCGTCGCTCGCCACCATCATGACGGCGCTCTATTTCCACACTCTGCGGCCGCAGGACCGCGTGGCGGTGAAGCCCCATGCCAGCCCGATCTATCACGCCATCCAATATCTGCTCGGGCGGCAGACCCGAGAAAAGCTGGAGAAATTCCGCGGCTATAACGGCGCGCAGAGCTATCCTTCGCGTACCAAGGAT
>JAXDOO010000084.1:0-3491 GCA_034668865.1 Alphaproteobacteria bacterium | reverse complement strand
CGCTAAGGTTGAAATTTGACAACCGATCCGAGCCAAACCGCCCTGTTCATCCCAGGCGCATCTGACAACGACGCCCCGATCGGGGATGTCGAGCGGCAGGCTGTCGCCTCGCTGGGTGGCTACGCGTATCAGGTAGCGGCGGCAACGCTCGCCTGGATCGACCTTGAAAATGACGCTCGGCTCTACCTCGAAGTAGCGGAGGATTACGCGACCGTTGCGCGCGACTCGCTTGATGCGGTGCAAGTCAAGGACACGGCCGGCAGCGGTTCGGTCACGTTGAACACGGAGAGTGTGCGGGATGCAATAGATGCGTTCGTAGGCCTTGTGTCGGCCAATGCCGGGCGGCAGGTCAAACTGCGTTACCTCACGACGTCACCATCCGGAACCGAGCACGCCATCGAAGACCGTCCATCGGGACGGGCTGGCTTGCAATATTGGCGACAAGCGGCGACGGGAGCGGATGTTGCTCCGTTGAGGATGATGTTAGTCTCCAGCAGGTTCACGCCAGCGGTGCGTGAGTTCGTCACGGCGCGTGATGATGTCGGCTTACGTCGTGATCTTCTGCAAAGAATATGGTGGGACTGCGGTAAGCCGAATCTCGCGGTTATCTTAAGCGAGATACAAGAACGGCTAGTTATCTTAGGGCGCGACCAATTTCGCCTGCCCGCGCCGGAAGCTCGGCGCCTGTCCGATGTGCTGATCTTCCATGTTCTTCAGAAAAGCATCCTAAAAAAGACGGCAGAACGCGTTCTCACGCGTGGCGAGCTATACATCGCAATCGACGCAGCAACACGTCTGTCTGTGCCCCGCGCCAACGCTGAAGCCATGGCACAGCTTGCGTCAAGTCTCTCGGGAGCGCTTTCCGGAAGGGGCGCAGCCGATGGTCCGTTCACTGCCGATCAGATCGGTTGGTTGGTTGCAGGCGTAGATTTGCCAGTTCCGCGCGCGACCATTGCGCGGGCCCCGGTGGAAGCGGCGGCCGCAAGCGCTTTGAGAGATCATGGGGTGGGTGTTCTCGTTGGTGGCAGTGGTCTTGGAAAGTCTCTTATAGCCCGCACCGTCGCCCAATCGCGCGACAACGATATCTCTCTCGTTGATCTCCGTGATTTGGACGCCCACGAAACCCGGCGCAGACTTGACTTTCTGTTCGGTCGAATTGGGACGCTCCCGTCTCACGCGATGATCTTCGAGGATCTGAACCATCTTGAAGACAACAGCGTCGCAATAGCTTTCGGCCGCGTGATGGAGGCTCTCCGACGCCGTGACCGCGTCGCGCTCGTCACCTGTTACCGGAAACCCATCGTTCGAACTCTCAACCAAGCCGGGCTGGACGCTGGGGCCATTCTACAAGTGCCTTATTTCTCACAAAACGAGTCAAAAGAAGTCGTTCTTGCAAGCGGTGGCAATCCTGATGTGTGGGGTCCAATTGGTTACGCAGCAGGGGGGCAGGGCCATCCGCAACTTGTGCATGCCTTTGTAATCGGCATTGCTGCGCGAGGATGGCCAACGAGCGAACTCCGCGATGTCGTCATGCGGGGGCTTTCCTCAGACGACATTGATGCGGCTCGCGAAGCCGCGCGCAGACAGCTTGCATCTGACTTACCGGAAGCCGCCGCAACCTGCTTTATCGTTTAAGCTTGGTGGTCGGCAGCTTTGACCGGCCACTTGCACTTAATATCGGTGCGCTTGCACCGGCGATACCGCAGGCAGGCGAGAATCTCGACACGCTCGTCGGCCCGTGGATCGAAGGGGTGGGAAAGAACCGGTATCGAGTGTCCCCGTTAGCGGCCCTATCGGGACGGGAGTCACTGACGGAGCACGAACAGCGCGCAATCCACGCCGCGATTGCCTTGCAGATGCTCCAGCGTCGCACAATCGACGCGTCCGACGCGAATATGGTTTTCGGCCACGCACTCGCAGGAAAATCCGAACCTGCTCTCTTTGCGATGAGCCACAATATCATGACCACGAAGCATGAAACGCTCGTGCCTTTTGACCGAGCATTTCTTTGCCCTGCGATTCCTAAGAACGGACCAACCGATATACCCGGAAAATCTGACCCTCTCACTGATGTTGCGGCTGGCCCAGTTTCGGCTCGCCGCTGCGAGCGGTGAAGGTTCAGACATCTCTGAGACCGCCGCGGCGCTTCTGCGCGAAATGGACACTGAGCAGGACGCCACGATTCGCCGCGGCTTTGAAGCGTTGGCGTTGTCGACCGTGCTCACCTCTCTGGGCATTGCCGAGCACCTGGGCGGATGGGTGGCGTGGTTGCGACGTTTCCGCGCACTCGTCGAGAGCGATGCCGACCTGCAAGGATTCAAAAATACCGTCGAAGCGGGTTCCAGCGGCACCCGCATGAAGTTCTATGGCTCTCTATTCTCTATCGGAGCCACGGGCATCTCGACAGTTGCGCGTCTGGAGCAGGTTGTGGATGAGCTTCGTCAGCTTGATGCCGAGGAGCGGCGGATGTGGCTGCAGTCCTACATCGGTGGACCGACGGACTTCGGAATTTTTGTGAACGGACCATGGTCAGCTGAGCACAAAAGAAATGCCGTTAATTCGGAGGACGCTGCCGAGCGTTATCGCCGGATGGCTGAACTCACTAAAGACTGGGGCATGCGAGAGCTGACGATGCAACTCAATATCGCACGGGCCGTCATGCTCGATGAGTATGGAAATGATCGCGAGCAGGCGTTTGCAACCCTTGACGAGGCCGAGGCCGAGCTTGGCGGAGATGTGCTACTCGATCGAGCGCGCGCGAAAATCTACTGGCGTGCCGACGATTCCGCTTCGGCCCTTAAAATCTGGCGGCGTATCGCAGGTGGCGTGGGGCAGGACAGTTTCGTCGAGCGTGCCTACGCGATGCGCGAGGCGGCTATCAATGCAGCCAAAGCCGATGATTGGTCGCTGGCTGAGACGTGGTTTCTCGAAGCCGAGAAGGGGGCAAGGTCAAGCAAGCTTGACAATATGGTGCCTATGGCGATCGGCTTGTTAGCAGACGCGGGTGTGGCCGCGCTAAAAGTCGGGGTCGTTGATCGGGCGCTTACCTTGTTGGTAAGCGCCGTCGATGCACTGGCAAATCTCGATCCTGACGCGTGCTTGAGGGCAGCCTATTGCCATCGCGTTGTGCGGCACACTGTGCTGTGGGCGCAGTCACAAATCGAAAAGCGGGAAACACTTATCGACGGTGAGCCGATTGTAATCACCGCAGGGACTTGTAGCAATCCCGAGCCTCCCGCAGCGATCCGCGATTTGCCGCTCGGGCCTCTCGACCTCGTTTGGTACATGCTGGCCGAAGCTGAAATCGCCGCAGGAGTCGACATTGGTTTATTGAATCAATTGCGGTCCAAGTTAGTAATTGGCCCGATTCCCGTGATGGAAGTTGGGATACGGACGCGCCTTGTTTCGAAAGCCATTGAGGGCTCCGACGCACCGCGGTTCGCGGAGCATCTCATGGGCCATCTTGAGGCCATGGCCTTCCTGCGGGACGA